>JAHIMV010000098.1 GCA_018896315.1 Patescibacteria group bacterium
AGTTTTACGGGAAAATTGATTAATGGAAATGGGATAACAGTCGCTTTACTTAACCGAAATGGGATTAAGATTATCTCAGAAGAAAATGTCTAAAATAAAAAACTAAGTCGAATCTGATCAGAGAATAAAACCTGAAAATTTAATTGAGATATCCCAGTAGTAGAAATTTTGTTTCACTACGGGGGAGGTAAAATAAATGAAGTATACGAAAGAAAAAATAATCAATTAAAGTTATAATAATAAAATGATTAAAGAATTTGAGGTTTTAACTAAAGAGCGATATGAGTTGATTAATATTACGAATAAGGTGGAAAGAATAGTTAGGGAAAGTAAAGTCAGAGATGGCTTGTGTTTTGTTTTCGCTCCTCATTCAACAGCCGGCATTGTTTTAACAGAAGATGAATCAGGCCTAAAAAATGATTGGCTTGCCGTTTTAAAAAAAATGGTTTCTGGGTTTGATTTTTTTCATAATCGAATTGACAATAATGCTGATTCTCATATTCTTTCAGGTTTAATAGGGCAAGAAAAAACCTTAGTAATTGAAAATAACAAATTAATCAGAGGAACTTGGCAGAATATATTTTTAATTGAATTTGACGGGCCAAGAACCCGAAAAGTAATTGTTAAAACTTAAGGGAAAAATTCGGGGACCATCTTCCTAAATCGGTGTTCGGAAAGGCGCTTTAGTAGAGGATTATAGACCGATTTTTCTGATTTGGCAAAAAATTGACCAAAAATAAAAATTCTGAAAATTTAATTGAGGAGTAAAAAGATTATTAAAGAATTATCTATTCATGCTATAATTATGTTTAATCCACAAGAATTAAAAAAAGTTCAAGCTCCAAAAGAAAAAGAAGTTGATGAAATTTTGAAATTTGCTTTAACAAGAGATTTAACCTTAGGTGAAATAAAAAAACTTTTATTTTCTAAGCCGGAATTTTGGGAAAAAATTATTGAGACTGCAAATAAAGTTAAAGAGCAGTTTTTTGCTAAACAAATTCATTTATATGTACCAGTTTATATTGACAGTTATTGCATAAATGATTGTCTATATTGTGATTTTTGCAGGAGTAATTATAAATGTTTAAGAAAAAGATTAACCTTTGAAGAATTTCAAAAAGAAGTTAATTATTTATTTAAAAGAGGTTATACAAAAATAGAATTAGTTTCTTCAACTGATCCTAGTTTTTCAATTGAAAGTATGAGTAGGTTTATCAAATATGTAAGATTATTTGTTAAAATATTGTTTATTCATAATCCGCCCAATAAAGAGACACGTAGATTTGCTAAATATACTAGATCACTGATTCAAGATAGGGTAGGAATGAATAGCAGACCATTAAAATTTGAGGAATATGAAAAATTGAGAAGGGCGGGTTTAGGTTGGAGTTGGCTTTGGATGGAAAGTTATGCTAAAAAGTATTATGTAAAGTATCATCCTAAAGGAACAGAAAAATCTAATTTTGAAGCAAGATTAAACTCTTATGACAATATGGGTAAAGCAAAATTAAATATAGGACTCGCTTTTTTAATGGGTTTATCGCCAAACTGGCGATTCGAAGTTTACTCAACTATCGCTCATGCAAAATATCTCAAAGAAAAATATAAATGTGAAATTGAATTTGGGACCCCAAGGTTTTGTCCGCCAAAATACGCACCGCTCAAAAAAGTTCCGTATCCTGAAGCGATAACAGATGATAAATTTAGACTAATGGTTGCTTTGTACAGACTTGCAGTAAGAAATTCTTGGATAAATGTTTCAACAAGAGAAACTATAGATTTTCTTAAAAAACTTTGGAAGGGCGGTGGAAACTTGACAAATCCTGAGGCACAAACAATTCCTGGTGGATATTCTTTAAAATCAAAAGGAGCACAATTTACTCATTATTCTTATAGTAGAAATTTGTTTATTTCCGAAATTAAAAAATTGGGGCTTAAACCAATAGATTAATAAAAAGCTCATATGGGCAACGACTTCTCTGCGTCTTTTAGTTTCTCCGACTACGTTGTATAACAGGGACTGTCCCATCAAATGGGAAAGATAGGTTGAATCTGTAAGGAAATTTAAAACAACCTGAAAATTTAATTGAGAGATAATTATAAAATTTAACCTATTATGTCACAATACTACAATTCTAAACGCATAAGAGGATTATATAATCCTAAATTAGAAGAACCGTTTAGGATAAGTCGGTCTAAGATTGATTTATTTTTGAATTGCCCGAGATGTTTTTATCTTGATCGGCGTTTGGGTGTTGGCCGTCCGCCTGGCTATCCGTTTACTCTTAATTCAGCAGTTGATAAATTGCTTAAAAAAGAATTTGATATTCATAGAGTTAAGGATGACCCCCACCCATTAATGAGAACCTATAATATTGATGCCATTCCCCTTAAGCACGAGAAAATGGATGAATGGAGAGACGCCTTAAGAAGAGGTATCCGGTATTTACACAAGCCAACAAATTTACTTATTACTGGTGGTATTGATGATGTTTGGGTTAATCCCCAAGGAGAACTGATTATTGTTGATTATAAGGCTACGGCTAAGGAGGGTGATGTGGGGATTGACGAAGATTGGCAAATTAGTTATAAAAGACAAATAGAGGTTTATCAGTGGCTGTTTAGAAAAAATAACTTCAAGGTTTCTAATGAAAGCTATTTTGTTTATGCAAACGGCAGAACCGATAAGGAGGCTTTTGATGGCAAATTGGAATTTGATGTTAAGATTATACCATATGAGGGCGATGATTCTTGGGTTGAACAAACGATAAAAGATATACATAAATGCTTAATGAGCGAAAAATTGCCTGAGGCAGATTCTGATTGTGATTATTGCGCTTATCGAATAGCAGTAAGTAGTTTTAATTAAATAAAACTATGCTAAATAACCAAACAGATAAAATTTAAGAACATATAGGTTGGATCCGTAAGGTAAATAAAACCTTGAATATTTAATTGACCCGCTACTACCAAAATTTGGTGTAGGGGTAATTTTGTTATTTTGTGTGGTTATATTTTAAATTTTTAATTTAGTTTTTTTTACGAAAGATATAGGGGACAGTTCTTTAAATAAAAAGTTTGGACACCGAGTGTCCAAATTAAAAGCCTGAAAATTTAATTGAAACAAGTAAAAACGTTCTTAATTTAGATTAGGGGCGTTTTTTAAGTTATCCACAGGTTCTACTTGATATTAGTATAATGTTTCACTATAATATGAAAGGTAAGTAAACAACAAAGTTGTGAAAATATTAACCTCCAAAACAAAAAAATAGTATTATAAGCTATTAAAAGGTAATAGCCTATTTAAATATAATTTGATATAATAATTAATACGAGTAAATTTAATAAAAATAAATTATGTTAAAATCATATTTTAAAAAAAATAATTTTACTGAGCTTGTTTGGCAAGATGATAAAGATTTGTGTTTTTATGACAGAGAAACTTATCCTCAATTTCAATTATGGTTAGTATAAAAAATATGAAATTACAAAAATTTATTAAATATTTACAAGAAATTAGGAAAAATCATAATGATAATATCGAGGTGGTGATGGCTGACGGCGTGTCTATTGTCGAACCCATTTTCTTTAATGACTATAACGGGAAGACAAGTATTGTTATAACTGATGAAAAGAAAACCATGAAAATTTAATTATTAATTTTGGCAAAATGGGGAAATTTAATTTCAAAAATGAACAGGATTTTATCGAAACAAAAGAAAAAGCCGAAGAGTTTTATAAAACAATCGGCAAGGTTAAATGTCCTTATTTAAAAAGGAGAATTGCTTTTAATGCAAGAGGGTTAAGACATTTAAAGTTTAAATCAGATCAACAGGCAAGAATAAAAATTGATCAGTATTCGCGGTTAAAACTTTTACATCTTGCCCCGCAAGTTTTAGAGAAGTCGCACACATTACAAGGAATTTGGCACACGAAACAATTTGAAGAACAAAAAACCAATAAAACAAACGATAGGTGGAGACATATAATGAAAGATATTGTGTTTTATGAATTTATTGCTGTGCTGGATAATATTCGTTTAAAAGTTATTGTCAAAGAAGTAATAGGCGGAGAGAAACATTTTTGGAGTGTAATTCCTTGTTGGGGGATTAATAAAACAACGGGTAAACGGATTTTACATGGCGACAATGTAGAATATAATTAAACAGAAAACATCGCAACAATGCGATGTTATTCTATAATGGTACTTGGCTACAGCTTGGATAGCCGTGACAGGGCCAAAGCCCTCCAAGCACCATTTATAATATAACATATAAAAATAATTTAAGCAAAAGAAGTTATCCACAGGTTAGCATATAGATCAAATAAAAGGTGTCAGGTACCGTTAGATAAAAAGTTTGGGAACCGAGTTCCCAAATAGTGGAAGATTTAAAAATTTAATTGACCCGCTACTACCAAAATTTGGTGTAGAGGTGAAGGAAATCCCAGTCTGCCTTTGGCGGATGGGGGTAGGTAAATTATAGAATTATGGAAAAGCAAAAATTTAACAAAGGTGAAATTGCTATTTACAAATCTCCAAGCGGACCAGAAATTCAAGTAAAGCTTAAAGAAGATACTGTTTGGTTGGATGCCCATTTGATTGCGAAGATTTTTGATGTCAATCGTCCGGCAATCGTTAAACATATTAATAATATCTATAAAACATGTGAATTGGATAAAAAAACAACCTGTTCCATTTTGGAACAGGTTGCCGCTGATGGGAAAATTAGAAAAATGAATCTCTATAATTTGGATACGATTATTTCAGTTGGTTATCGTGTTAATTCAAAAAGAGCAACTCAATTTCGTATTTGGGCAACAAAAACTTTAAAAGAACATTTGATTAAGGGTTATACCATTAACGAAAAACGGCTTTTGGAGACGCGAGAAAAATTTAAAGAATTACAATTTGCTATTAGTTTTTTGCAGGAAAAATCAAAAAAGAAATTATTGACAGGTCAAGAAGGAGAGATTTTAAGTTTGCTTTTCAGTTATGCCAAAACCCTCACATTACTTGAGGGATATGACAAAGGAAAATTAGAAATCGCAAAGGGTAAGAAAGCAAAATTTGTTTTGTCTTATGATGAATGTAAAAAAATAATTGGCAAAATTAAAGAAGAGTTAATGATTAAAAAACAAGCCAGCAATTTTTTTGGCAATGAGGCAGGCAGAGGATTTGAGGGGATTGTTGGAAATTTATATCAGACTTTTGGTGGCAAAGAACTCTATAAAACTATTGAAGAAAAAGTGGCTCATTTGCTTTATTTTACTATTAAGGATCACTATTTTACGGATGGCAATAAAAGAATCGCTTCGTTTTTATTCGTTTATTTTTTGGATAAGAACGATTATCTTTATTGTAAAAACGGGGAAAAGAAAATAAATGATAATGCTTTGGTTGCTTTAGCACTTTTAATTGCTGAAAGCGATCCTAAAGAAAAAGATATTTTAATTAAGATAATTATTAGTCTTATAAGTGATTAACTTTGTGGTAGAATAAAAGGTGTCAGGTACCATTTAATAAAAAGTTTGGGAGCTGGACTCCCAAATAATAGAAAACTTCGGAAATTTAATAAATAATAAACATAAATTTATGAAAAAATTATTTCAAAGCGGATTTTCCGCAATAATATTAGTAATAATCATTGTTTTAGCAGTTGTTGTTGGTGGGCTTGTAGCCTGGAAACAGGGATGGATAAGTGAAACCGCTAATTGGAAAACTTATGTAAATAATGACTATGGTTTTGAGTTCAAGTATCCGCAAACATTTTTTCTGGAGAGCCAATTAATTGATTTAGGAAATGGTTTATATGACCTTGATAACCAAACTAAGCAATTAAATTCTGATGTAAGTCCCAGCACAACCCATCTTTATGTGAATTTTGCAAAATTTTCATCACTTATTGATAATAAAGAAACCTGTATTAATGACATATGTTCACGGAAAGGACCCATGGAAGATCAACAGATTATTAACCAAGCTTCTATTGGTGATGAAATAAAAACGCGTTCTGGTCTTCCGGGTAAGGTCGTATCCATAGGAGACGTAAAAGGATTCCGTTCTTTGGGGTATAATCCTCAAGCTAAGGCTTATAATACGGCTGTCGTGGTATATAACAGCCAAATAGACCGAATAGAATTAAGCATGTCAATCGTAGCCCCAAATGAAGTTCAAGCCGAAAACGATAAATTTAACAAGGATTTTGATCAAATCATTTCTACATTCAAATTTACAAAATAAAGTAAAATTTTTTGGCGAGAAATAAAAAAAATTTATGACAGTAGCGGAAATTAACAAACTCCCTGAAAATAGGAAAAAAACCGGGACTGTCCTGCCAAATAGAAAGTTAATCTGACGAAAAACCCTGAAAATTTAATTAAGCACCATTTATAGTATTGATTTATGATAATTGATAGCCATATTCATATATCTTTTTTAAGAAAGAAAAAAAATTTTTCTCAAGTGAGAGATAATTTATTATTGAATATGAGAAAGAATAGAATTGATTATTCAATTGTAATTCCTGATAATATAGCAAATTCTCAATGCGCAGACCTTGAAACGGTGATGAGTTTAATAAAAAGTGAATTAAATTTATATATGGTCGGGACGCTCAGAGTTTCTCAAGTTAACAAAGTAAATCTTTTAAAAATTGAAAAGTTATTTCAAAAAAAAATCATCAGAGGTTTTAAAATTTTCCCAGGTCATGACCCTGTTTATCCAACGGATAAAAGATGGTGTTCTATGTACAAATTGTGCGTAAAGTATAATTTTCCTTTAATTATTCATACGGGGATTAATGTTGATAATAGGCGTTGCGCTAAGTATAATGACCCTAAACATATCATTAAGGTTGCTGAAAAATATCCTAAATTAAAAATTATTATCGCTCATTATTTTTGGCCAAAGCTAGATTATTGTTTTTCAATTACTAATGGTTTTGATAATATTTATTTTGATACTTCTGCTTTAGCTGATCCAGAAGTAATTAGAATGAGTGGCGGTATTAAAAAGATGAAGGAAGTTTTAACAAAAACAATAAAACGTCGGGTAAAAAGTGTACTTTTTGGGACTGATTGGCCTATTGGCAATGTTAAAAAACATATAAATTTAATAAATTCTTTGAGAATAACAGAGGAAGAAAAACACAAAGTTTTTTATAAAAATGCTTTATATCTTTTTAACTTATAAGAATTAAGATTGGAAAATTAAGGAGAAAGAAGTGAAATAAAGGGTGTCAGGTATCATTTAATAAAAGTTTGGAGACTCGGTGTCCAAAAAAACTGAAAATTTAATTGAGAAAAATTGAGAGGCTCGGCCTCTCAACCATAAAAACCCGGAAATTTAATTGAGAGATATATAATATGGATACAAAAAATATTTTACTTTTAATTAGCATTTTATCCGTGCCTTTAATTATTTTACATCATTATTTTAAACATCGTTTTGACAAGGATAAATCTAGGGTTCAAAAGTGGTTTCAGTGGGAAGATGTTAATAATCATGAAACAGTTGTGGTGGGGATAATTGGTTTCATTATTGGTCTTATTGTTTGTTTTTATCTTTAATAAATATTTAATAAATTAATCAATTTATATGAAAGAATATGAATCAATAGATTTTAATAAAAGTAGAAAACGTGAGTCAGAGCCAACTATTGGTTCTAAGCAAAGAAAAAGTCGTAATGTTAAAGAACAGTTTATTGACAATGAAACAAATCCAGACGAAGAAAGAAGTCATGAAAGAGATTTTATAAATAAAAATGATCCAAAAAAAGAATTTATTACTCCAAATAAAGCTTTTAGCGATGATTCTGATCCTGCTGAACATCTAAAAGAATTAGAAAAAAGCGCTAAAAAAGAGGAAAGTTTTGATTCTATTACGTGTCCTAAAGATGATATAGGGTCTTATCGTAATCCTAAGGGCCATTTTAAAAAAGAAGTGGTTGATGGTACAGAAATTCGTACTTGGGTGTCAGATAAATAATAGTGGAGAAGTTTTTATAAAATGAGATAAAAAGTTTGGGAACCGAGTTCCCAAATAATTGAAGTTTGGACACTCGGTGTCCAAAAAATGTCAAGGCAATTTAGAAATTTCATACTCCGAGCAATTTAGAAATTTCATACCTAGATAAATTTTAATTAACTGAAACAGTTTGTTTGACCTTTTTCTTTGAATCAATAAACCCTCTTCTCCATGGGTGATCAGCCGGTGGTTTCCACGAATACCTTATTTTCCCTTTCGCAATAATTTTTGTTTTAATTTTTTCTGGCCGAGCCGGCAGTAAAGTATAGTTTAAATATTTGTTTCTTAGAGAGATAAATATCTGACCATTAATTCTTTCTTCAATTTGAACTCCGACTTTTCTTAATACGAGAATTGGTTGAGTTTTTGACAGTTGAAAATATTTTCCTTTAAATCTAATCGTAAAATCGTTATTTACCACCCTTGTATTGTAGATAGAGAATATTTTATCTAAATGAGCTGTTTCAAACTTAGTTAATGATTTGTGGAGATTTCCTTTTTTTTGAGGCAAGACAGAGAATTTGGCGTTGAATTTAGGGATAAAATTTTCTTTAACAAACTTATTGGCTTCTTTAATAGTAGAAACCCCAGCCAGTCTCATTTCTTTAATTAGTCTATCTTGCAATGTTTTAAATAGTCTCTCGGCTCTGCCTTTGGCTTGAGGCGAGTAGGCGTGGATTATTCTAATGTCCAAATCTCTTTCCATTGCTCTTTGAAACTGGGTCAAACAATTAGGATCGTCAAATACTGATTTTTGGTTTTGTTTGTAGGTTGAATGGCGATCAAGGTAAATACTGCTTGGTTTTCCATGTTTTTCCACGTATTCTTTCCAAAAAGTAAATACTGGTATTGTTCCCTCATCATGAACAAACCTTAACCTGGTTATTTTACCCGTAGCGTCATCTATTGAGGCCAAGAGACAGGATTCAATTATTCCATCTCTTTGTTCAAGCCAATTATGATATGAGCCGTCAAATTGAATCATTTCGCCATAATATTCTTTTCTCTGCCTCCATGACCGATATTCTTTGTTCTTTTTTCTTGGTTTTGGTTTCCAAAGATTCCATTTAGTCATTAACCTCCTTAATTTTTCATTACTTATCTCTATTCCGTGGCATTCATCTAATTTTTCAGCAGCAAAAGTTGGGCCAAAATCATAGTATTTTTTCTTAACTATTAGTTTTATCTTATCAATTTTTGCCTTTGACATTCTCCGGTTGCCTGGCTTGCCCCTGTTTTTATTGATTACTCCTTTTACCCCCTCTTTGATAACTCGGGCTTTAATATTTTTAACCTGCCTTACACAAAGCCCAATTTGTTTGGCTACTTGTGTACCGTTTATTTCTTTTTTTAAAAGTCTTTTGATAACTTCATACCTTGATAATTCTTTTGGGGTCATAGTGATTAGTTTTTTTTGCGCCATAGTTTTGTTTTCTTAGGTTTGTTAAATATACCTAAGAAAATTATGGCACAAATCCTCAAAGTATGAAATTTCTATATTGGACAACTATGAAATTATCATATTGGAGCGACACAAAAAATGGAGGTATTGACATTATCGTTAATATGAACTATTATAAGAGTAGATAGTATCAAAGAAAATTTTAAAAAGGAGGACTGAAATGGAAAGTTTAGAAAAAGAAGTTGTTCGTTGTTTGAAGTTTCATTACTCTTTTCTTTATAGAGAATTGAGAAGCAGGAGGAGAACTTTGGGGAAAGTGGTAAATTATCTGCGTTCTCATAAAAATGAAACTCATGTCTGGCCAATTAAATTTCTCTATCGTTTAGTAGAGAAAATGATGCTTTCAAGGAAAGCTCGTTTGAGGAGCAAAATAGTTTCTCTTGAAAATGACATCACCGAGTATAAGTATGCTCAGTCCGGGTTAAAGCACGGCGACAAAAGTCTGGCAATCAGGGTTTTAGAGAAGATAAGGAAAGGTCTTGAGCCGTTTTTAAATCTAGATACGAATAGCGAGTTCAACCTGGCAACAGAGAATCCTTTATACAAACGAGTGGAGAGATTGATAAAGGATTTGTCAACGGCTTGAATTTTTAAACAAGAACCCCTTTAACTAGGGGTTCTTAAATTTATAAAAATTAGGAGGAAAAAGTCTTTCCTTTAAAAGGTAAAAGGGTTAAACTAATAAGAGGTTAAAAAGAAATTGAGGAAGAAGGTTTATATATAATCCAATTTTAATGGGGTATTTAATTTAAAATATGACAATTATCAAATCAAAACATTTTATTTTAAGACCTTTTAAGAAAGGAGACGAGAAGTCTTTATTAGAAAATATAAACAATAAGAAGATATATCGAAATACTTTAAATATTCCTTATCCTTATACTTTAAAAGATGCTAAAGAATGGATAGCAAAAAACTTAAAAGAAGCTAAAATGAAAATTCCGACAAAAATTAAGTTTGTAATTGATATTGACGGAGAGGTTGCCGGGTCGATTGGTCTGGTTAAAATTAGAGGGCATAAAGCTGAAATCGGTTATTGGTTAGTTGAAAAACATTGGGATAAAGGAATAATGACAGAAGCAGTGAAGTTGGTAACAAAATTCGGATTTAATAAATTGAAGCTAAAAAGGATTTACGCTTATGTTTATCCATTTAATAAAGCCTCTATGCGAGTTTTAGAAAAGGCTGGTTATAAGTTTGAAGGGATTTTAAGAAAAGACGTTAAAAAAGATAATAAATTTATGGACGATTATCTTTTTGCAAATGTGAGATAATGGTCGCCAAAATTTACTCTGAAGTGGAGGAAAATTTAATTGAGAAATAATATGCCACATTCAGATTTGGAGGTCAGCAGGACTGTCCTGCTATATATCCTGTCCTGCTATATATCTAAAGAAAAAAACAATGAAACCTAAAGAAATAAAAATCCTCGAATTAAATGCTGGAAAATTTATAAGAGGAAAGGTAGAAGAAATATTAAAAACCGTTGGAAGTAATTCTGCCATTACTGCTTTGTCTGGCGGCGTAGATTCTGTGACTGTTGCTCTGTTGGGGTACAAAGCATTGGGTAAGAGGCTTAAAGTAGTCTTTATTGACAATGGTTTAATGCGAGAGAATGAACCGCAAGAAGTGGCTTCAATGTTTGAAGAATTAGAGATTCCTATTGAGATAATCGATGCCAAAAAACAATTCTTCAATGCCTTGGAAGGTGTTACCAATCCGGAACAAAAACGAGAAGTTGTTACCCAAACTTTTTATAAAAAAGTTTTTACTAAATTAATTAGAGAGAGCGGCGCAAAATGCCTTTTACAAGGAACCATTTTAACCGATATAGAGGAAACTATTGCTGGCATCAAAAGACAGCATAATGTCTTTAAACAATTGGGTATTGATCCTGAAAAAGCATTTGGATACAAAATTATAGAACCGTTAAGACAGCTTCGCAAAGATGGTGTAAGAAAGATTGCCAAGGCTTTGGGTCTGCCTAAATCAATATATAAAAGAATGCCTTTTCCAGGGCCAGCTCTATCTGCCAGAATAATTGGAGAGGTGACTCCCGAGAGAATAAAAATAATAAGAAAAACAACTGCCATTGTGGAAGAAGAATTAAAAGAAAGCGGGGCCTTCCAATATTTGGCAATTTTGCACCATGACAGAGTTACTGGAATAAGAGATAGGAAAAGAGATTTTGGGCTCCAAATTGAAATCAGATGTTGGGAAAGTGTTGACGCTAGAACAGCAGTGCCAACCAGGTTGCCCTATGATATCTTAGAAACGTTGGCAAAAAGAATAACAAATGAAGTCCCAGGTGTGACAAGTGTAACTTATAATATAACATCAAAACCGCCTTCAACCATGGAAGCTATTTAACCTTTTCTTTGCTAAGGGAAACAGTGTCAATTCTATTTTTAACAAAAAGTTAAACCCTCCTTTGTTTCCTCCTTCACTAAAGTTTTGGAAGGACAAGAAAACTACGGAAGGATGCGAAATTATCTGTTGAAAAAGGGACTGTCCCCCCAATAAAAAATTAAAAGGTGTCAGACACCTTTTAATAAAAGTTTAGGAACCGAGTTCCCAAATAGCGGAAATCCTGAAAATTTAATTGAGAGTAAAAAACAATTTTTAGACTTAAAGAGTATAAACTAACCTCAAGAGTTCTCCACAGCTTAGTATTGACACATATCATATATGATATATAATAATAGTAAATATAAAGTAAAGTTTTATAAAAATACAAAAACTGATGGCAATCCAGTATTAGAATATATTGAAAAACTATCAGTTAAGGAAAAAGCAAAAGTTTTAAAATATATTGAGTTTTTAAGAGAAAACAAAGGATATTTAGACGAGCCATATAGTAAACACATTAAAGGGAAAATCAGAGAATTAAGGATTGATTTTACTAAGAATAGACATAGGATTTTGTACTTTACTTTTATAAAAAGAAATATTATTTTGCTTCATGTTTTTTTAAAGAGAACATCTAAAGTTCCTCAATCTGAAATTAAAAGGGCTGAAGAAAATTATCATAATGTATTAGAGAACAAAGAGTTATATGAATAAAAAGAAAAGTTTACAAAAGGCAATAAGTTTCGAGGATTATCTTGCCAAACAGTTAAAAAATCCTAAATTTAAGAAATATTATGATGAATATGGTAAGCAGTTAGAAATTGCTTATCAGATTTTACAATTGCGCAAACAAAAAAAAATGTCTCAAACAGAGTTGGCAAGAAAAATAGGGACAAAACAGAGTAATATAGCTCGAATGGAAATAGGACAACAGAATTTTACCATTGATACACTTCAAAAAATCGCAAAAGCATTTAACAGGGAGTTAAAAGTTAAAATTTAAAGTTAGGTCTAGACAATGTCGGATTTTGTCAAATTGTCCAGAAATATTAGTGAATATTAGTCTTTTTTATGAACAATTCACGGGTTATTGACAAAAAAACGTGAATAGTATACAATATTATATATGGCAACAAATAATCCAAGCAAAAAAAAGATAGAAATTCTTAAAAAAGAATATAATTCCTTGTGTAAAGGCAAAGAATCTCTTTTAAATATGATAGATGAGGCAGAAATACCAGAAAATGTGTATAACTCCAATGCGATTGAAAATTCTACTCTCACGCTTAAAGAAACAGAAAAGATTCTTATGGACATGGAAGTTTCTCGCAATGTTTCTTTACGTGAAGTTTTTGAAGCAAAGAATTTGGCGCAGGTTATTGATTATACTAGGAAAAATTTAAAAAATGCAGAAATTACGCAAGAAACGATTCTTTTGCTTCATAAGATGCTTATTAATAATATTGACGATAATATTGCCGGTAGATTTAGAAAAAAGGGTGAATACGTTAGAGTTGGAACCTATATTGCTCCAGCGCCTGAACATGTAGAGGCGATGATGCAAGAATCTTTACTTGAGTATTCAGGTAATTTAACACAATATTTTATTGATAAAATTGCCAAGTTTCATCTTGAATTCGAAAGCATTCATCCATTTTGCGATGGAAATGGCCGTATTGGCCGCGTATTATTAAATTATCAATTAATGCGCTTTGGTTTTCCAACTGTAATTATCCGTAATAAAGAAAAAAAAGAATATTATAAATCATTTAAAGATTATCGCGAAAACAAGAATTTCAAGACATTGGAAAAAATTATTTTTCTTGCCCTTACAGAATCGTTGCATAAAAGAATTACTTATTTAAAAGGAGAAAAGATTATTCCTTTAGCTGATTATGCAAAACAACACAAAAAATCAGTAACAGCAATATTAAATGCGGCGCGCCGGCAAACCATTCCTGCTTTTAGAGAGAAGAATATTTGGAAAATTGGCGGGAAGTAACAAGGGACTTTTTCTAAAAGAAGAAATAAAACGTGTTAGATACCATTTAATAGAAGTTTGGAGACTTAGTCTCCAAAAAGATAAAATCCTGAAAATTTAATTGAAGTATGTAAATAAAAATATAAGAAATATTTTATATTCATAATATGAATTTTAAAAAGCTACATTTAAATAAATTTGAGAAAAAAGACAATATTATAGATCAAGATCATGATTTAAAAAAGGCAGCAAAAACAGATAAAGAAAAAACAGAAGAGAATAGCGAAATATTTATTTCAGATACAGATAAATTTTATAAAAACAGAGAGAGTTGTGAGGTTACAGGTAGAGATTTTAATTTTTATAGACATATGATATACCCAGGTCTTAGTGATGAGGAAATTCATAAAACCTTAAAAGATGGGGTGATAGATATAGGATGTGGAGCAAGTACGTTTGGAGTAGAAGCTAAAGAAAAATTTCCAGATATAAAGAATATTGTTTCAATAGACGTTCAAGATTTTGATAAAATAATACATGAAAGAGAAAAAAGACAAAAAACTTCAAGCAAAGAAGGATATGTTCAAACAACGGCCCTATCTTTACCATTTAAAGATAATTCATTTGGAGAAGTAATAACAAATTTTGGTCCATTATATTATGTTTATAATAATTACATTTTTAATAGTGGGGGTAATGATAAATTAGAGTTATTGGTAGTTGCTAGAAATGGACTTCATATTCTTTATGAAATGTTAAGGGTTGTAAAATGTGGTGGAAAAGTAAGGATTTGTCCAGTTTTTCAATATGATAAAAGTAAAGAGCCGATACCATTTGATTATTCTGACAATATAGATCAGTTTTTTCGTGAATATTTTTATAATACATTAGAAAAATGTAATATACCAAAACCAAAATTCCAAGAATTTACCGGGGAACCGAGAAAAGAAACATTTCCTGACAGTGTTTTTTCTATGGTAATAACTAAACCGGATAATATTGAGAATAATGGGAATGAAAAGAAAAATGATTTTTTAAAACCTTTTAAGGATGTGTTAAATGATTTAAACAAAGAAATCAATAAATTTTATAAATTTAAAAAAGAAATAGATGAATTGAGAAATAAAAGACATGAATTAGGACAGGCATTTGATGAATTAGAGGAGCCCTATCTGTATCCCCATGGTTCTTATAAAAATTGTCCAGATGACATAAAGATGAAAATACAAAAAATAAAAACAGAATATTATGAGTTAGAAAAAGAAATATTAGAGAAAGAAAAAATATTTAAAAATATGACATAAATGATATTGAAATAAAAAGGGGACTTGAAATAAATTGACTAAAATAAACAACCCTGAAAATTTAATTGAGAAGTAAATGTTTAAACAACGGAAACAGGGCAGACATCGCCGGCTTTGGGGAGCCATTTGACAAGATTTTCGACAGTGAGCTCAAGTCGAACTGCTTATGGCTGAGTTTTGACTAAAGAGAGAGGTAGAGCCTCTTTTTTTGGTTGCCGAAGTTAAGGGATTTGTTATAATTAAAATACCTTAATTTCTATACAATAAAATTTAATTTCAAGGTTCTGGCAAAGCTAGGTTCTTATAATTAAAGTGAATTTATATAATAAATTTCTAATATGGTTGCTTCTCAAAAACAACAATTTTGTACTTGCGGGTGTGGCGAGAAAGTTAATCTCGGTAATAGATATATTCGGGGCCATAATAGAAGAAAGCAAGTTAATATATCGAGTATTTGTCGACTTTATATCCAAGAAGAAATGTCAATAGATGAAGTAGCTGAGAAGATTGGATATAGTCACAATTTAGTAAAAAGATGTTTGCACCAGCATGGTTTTAAGACAAGGAGTGCGACTACAGCAGCCCAGTTGGCTAGCAGGAAGGGCAAAGGTTATATGCAAACAGCAGAAGGAAGAAGACGACACGGCTTAGTTATGAAAGGACATTCGTTCAATAGAAGATTACAATATGATAGGAGCTTTTTTAAAAAGCCATCTAGAAGTATGTACTATATTTTAGGATTTATTTTTGCTGATGGTTGTGTTAGTGAGGATCAGCGTTTAATGTTTTCGATTAAGGACGAGGTATTGCTTGAGAAAATTGCCCAAACAATCGGGAAACAGACGGTTAGGAAATTAAAAAGTGGTTATTTTTCCTTAACATACTGTTCTAAGGAGATGATTAGAGATCTAAAGCGTTTAGGAGTAACCGGTAGAAAAACGGAAAGACTTAAACCAGTTTATGTCCCAAAACAGTATTTAAATCATTTTATAAGAGGATATTTTGACGGAGACGGTTGCATTAGTTTTAATATAGCTTTAAATAAATATGTGTCTTGTTTTTCAAGCAGCAGCCCCAGGTTTTTAGAATGGATACACAAAATTATTGAAATAAAGAGCGGATGTCTTAGAAAATACGCCCTTAATTGTTTTGAATTAAGATTTGGGGAGCCTGACACAATTAGATTAGGTCACTTTATATATCACAACCTTAATCTAAATAAAGATATTTACTTAGAACGAAAATGGTTAAGATTTCAAAAACTTTTTAATCAAATTAATATTTAATATTATAATTATGAAGGGTATCATATTAGCCGGAGGAACCGGAACACGGTTACTCCCATTAACAAAAGTCACCAACAAACATTGTTTAGCAGTTTTTAAGAAGCCGATGATTTATTATCCTTTAGAGACTTTGGTCAATGCAGGAATAAAAGATGTTTTAATCGTTACAGGGGGAAACAGCCCAGGCGATTTTCTTAAACTTTTAGGGAACGGGAAGGAATTTGGATTAAAAGAACTTCATTATACATATCAAGAAGGCTCAGGAGGTATTGCAGAAGCTTTAGGTTTGGCAGAAGATTTTGCGGACAATGGCAAGGTGGCAGTTATTTTAGGAGATAATATTTTTGAAGATAACATCTCTCAAGCAGTTAAAGATTTTGAAAAACAAAAGTTGGGAGCTAAACTTTTTTTAAAGAAAGTTCCTGATCCAGAACGTTTTGGGGTGGCGGAAATTAAAGGAAAAAAAATAATTAATATTGAAGAAAAGCCAAAAAAGCCCAAAAGCAATTATGCTGTTACTGGTCTTTATATGTATAATGGCCATGTGTTTGATGTGATTAAAACATTAAAACCGTCTCAAAGAGGAGAATTAGAAATTACTGATGTAAATAATTTCTATATTAAACAAGAAACAGCTACTTATGAAGTTATCAAAGGTTTTTGGTCAGATGCTGGGACTTTTGAATCTTTATTAAGGGCTTCCAACTTAGTGGCCGCGAAGGCTAAATTAAAGACGTGACTTGTTTATTTTGAGAAGTGTGTTAGAATAAAAGCCATAATTTGAAAATTCCAAATAACAAATTACAAATAACAAACAAATTCAAAATCCCAAATTCTAAATGTTTTGAATTTTGATCATTAGAATTTAGATATTGTTTGAGATTTGGTGCTTAGTGCTTGTGATTTGGAGCGGAGTGACGACTATGTTAACAATAAAATTCAGCAGAAGAGGAAAAAAGAATCAACCATTTTTTCGTATAGTTGTATTAGAAAAAAGTAAAGATCCTGTAGGAGATTTTTTAGAGGATTTGGGTTTTTTAAATCCTTTAACAAAAAAAAATTCTCTTAAAGTTGACAGAATAAAATATTGGATTTCTCAAGGAGCTCAACCATCTGGTTCAGTTCATAATCTATTGGTTAAAGAAGGGGTTATTAAAGCAGATAAAGTTAAGGTTACAAAAATCCATAAGAAGAAGACTGAACAACAACCAAAAACAAAAGAAATGAAAAAAGTGAAAGAGGTGAAAGAAGTGAAAGAAGAAGAAATTAAAAAGAAACCACAAGATAAGTCTTGACAAGTCTTTTATTTCTGTTATTATTGAAGCAGATTTTAATACAAGGCCAGTCTTAAATAAGATAAGAAACCTTTATTTAAATTAATTCGGTTTCGAGAAAAGGTCGTTAGACTGGAAGGATGTATTCGTTCTTTGATTAATAGTTAATTTGAATATTAGTTTAAGTATATGGCAGAAAAACATTTAGATCAGGAATTCTTAGAAAACTTAATTAAGGCTCTTGTCGCTCACCCAGAAGATGTTAAAATATCTCGTAACGTTGATGAGATGGGAGTTTTACTTTCACTTAAGATTCACTCAGAAGATATGGGTCAAGTCATTGGTCGCCAAGGGGCAACAGCTCGCGCCATTAGATCTCTATTACGCATTGTTGGACTAAGAAACAATGCTCGCGTTAATCTTAAGATTGAAGAGCCAGAGGGGTCAACAAGAACCCCGCGCGCAAGTGTAGATGAAGAATTAAAATTATAGATTAATCCTGTTAAATCCTGTGGAGCAGGAATTTCGCCTTTGGCGAAATTATTTAACAGGATGAACCCAATAAATGGGAGTAAAAGTCGTTACCCTATGGGTGGCGATTTTTACATAAAGCGATCCCAATATACGAATGCATGCGAATACTACGAATAAAAATAAAATTAGCCCATTAAAGACAGTAAGGATATTAGTATAATTAGTATTAATTTGTATATTAGTATCGATATTATGCGTTTTGAAATTATTACCATTTTTCCTCATATTTTTGATTCTTTTTTAAAAACATCAATTATTAAACGAGCTAAAGATAGGAAATTGATTAATATTAAAATTCACGATTTAAGAAAATGGGCTGTAGATAAACATAAAACAATTGACGATAAGCCCTATGGCGGTGGTCCAGGTATGGTCTTCAAAGTAGATACAATTTATAGGACTTTAAAAAGTTTAAATAAAGATAGAAGGAAAAGACAGTCGATTGTTCTTTTAACTCCTCAAGGTAAGCAATTTGATCAAAAAACAGCTAAAAGATTATCGAAAAAAGATAGACTTATTCTTGTTTGCGGGAGATATGAAGGATTTGATAATAGGATAAAGAAGTTTGTTGATGAACAAATTTCTATAGGTCCATATATTTTAAACGGTGGCGAGGTGCCGGCGATGACTTTAATAGAGGTTATTACACGATTGCTTCCAAAGGTAATTAGAGAAGAGTCTTTAAAAGAAGAATCATTTTCTTTTAAATCATCAATCAATCTTGAATATCCGCAATATACTCGTCCAGAGGTCTTTACATATAAAGATAAATCTGGTAAGCTGAAAACATTAAAGGTGCCCAAGATTCTACTTTCAGGAAATCATGCAAAGATTAAAGAATGGAAAGAAAAAGTTCTTTGACAATTAAATAAATTGCTTCGCAATTTTCCTACTAATTACGAATAAGACCGAATTACGAATAACTTTAAACTAGAAATTTGTAATTCGTAGGGGGAACGAGCGAAGCGAGTGAATGAAGAATTTCTCGAAGACAGAGAAATAACCATTATATTCCTTTAACATTTTTTATTTATTTAAACTCTTATTAAGAGAGTTTGATCCTGGCTCAGGATGAACGCTGGCGGCGTGTCTAAGGCATGCAAGTCGAACGCCCCGCCCTTTCTGAATTTTATTTATAAGGTGATAGAATGCTAACGATTTAAAAGATGTTTTGTCAAAATAATATAGAATTTAGAAAGGGCTGGGCGTGGCAAACGGGAGAGTAACACATTAGTAATCTACCGGAAAGAGGGGGATAACCTTGAGAAATCAGGGATAATACCCCATGTGATCTTAAAGTTGATCTTTATGATTAAAGCGAGCAATCGCGCTTTCTGAGGAGCTTATGACCTATCAGGTTGTTGGTGGGGTAAAAGCCTACCAAGCCGATGACGGGTAGCGGGTGTGAGAGCATGACCCGCCTCATTGAGACTGAGACACTGCTCAATCTCCTACGGGGGGCTGCAGTCAAGAATCTTCCTCAATGGCCGAAAGGCTGAAGGAGCGACGCCGCGTGCAGGACGAAACTCTTCGGAGCGTAAACTGCTTTTCTGGGGGAACAAGCTTCGGTTGAGTGTACCTCAGGAATAAGTCGCAGCTAACTTCGTGCCAGCAGCTGCGGTAAGACGAAGGCGACAAGCGTTATCCGGATTTACTGGGCGTAAAGAGTGTGTAGGCGGTTTAATAAGTTTTTGGTTAAAGCCCTTTGCTTAACATTGGGAGTGCTAAGAAAACTGTTAAACTAGAGGTCGGGAGAGGCAAGCGGAACTGCCGGTGTAGGGGTAGAATCCGTTAATATCGGCAGGAACACCAAAAGCGAAGGCAGCTTGCTAGAACGATTCTGACGCTGAGACACGAAAGCGTGGGGAGAGAACGGGATTAGATACCCCGGTATTCCACGCCGTAAACGATGGATGTTGGACATTGGAAGTGTCGACCCTTTCAGTGTCGCTATAAAAAAGCTAACGCGTTAAACATCCCGCCTGGGAAGTACGGCCGCAAGGCTAAAACTCAAAGGAATAGACGGGAGCCCGCACAAGCGGTGGATCATGTGGTTTAATTCGACGCTAAGCGAGGAACCTCACCAGGGCTTGACTCGCTAGGTTGTAGATTGGCCGAAAGGTTGATTGACCGTAAAATCGGAACCTAGTACAGGTGCTGCATGGTTGTCGTCAGCTCGTGCTGTGAAGTGTACCGTTAAGTCGGAAAACGAGCGCAACCCCTACTCTTAATTGCCATCGTTCCTTTATTGGAAGCTGGGCACTCTAAGAGGACTGCCAGTGATGAATTGGAGGAAGATGGGGACGACGTCAAATCAGCATGGCCCTTATGCCCTGGGCAACACACGTGATACAATGGCTAGTACAAAGGGTTTGCAAAATCGTAAGGTGAAGCTAATCCCATCAAAGCTAGTCTTAGTTCGGATTGAGGTCTGCAACTCGACCTCATGAAGCCGGAATCGCTAGTAACCGTATATCAGAACGGTACGGTGAATACGTTCTCGGGCTTTGTACTCACTGCCCGTCACGCCAAGGAAGTCGGCAATACCCGAAAGTCCGCGTTCGCGGGAATAAGGTAGGGCTGGTAACAGGGGCGAAGTCGTAACAAGGCATCCGTAGCGGAAGCTGTGGATGGATCACCTCATTTAGAGGATCTAACCCTTACTTATTTTAAGTAAGAGGTAGGTCGACCTTTAAACCTTTTTGGTTTAAGGTAAGGATTGGTTTTTTCTGTCTTCGAAAAGTTCTTCATTTTATTATTTAGATCCTATTTGGGTCTTTTTTTTCTTTAAATTTTTTATTGACTTAAATAAAAACTTTTAGTATAATCCAAGTGAAGGGGCATGTAGCTCAGCTGGTTAGAGCGCGTCTCTGATAAAGACGAGGTCGGAGGTTCGAATCCTCCCGTGCCCACCATGGATAAATTAAGGGGCTCGTAGCTCAGCTGGTTAGAGCGTTTCGTTGACATCGAAAAGGTCGCCCGTTCGAGTCGGGCCGAGCCCACCAGAAAAATCAAAGATTAAAAATCAAAATGGAAAATTTTTGATGCTTCGGCTATGCTCAGCATCAACCCTGAGCTTTGTCGAAGGGTTGATATTTACATTTTACATTATTAATATTATGCCCATAAAAAAAGATAGGTCCGCTTGCCGGCGAGACAGGATTAATTCATTGCTGGTAAAAAAGAATAATCCTGTTTTAAACTTAAAAATTCTTGAGAAAAAAAAGTTTAATTTCTTAGAAGAACTTAAGCAAAGATTTCCTTCGGCGGAAATTTTTTTAGTTGGTGGAGCGGTCAGAGGTTTACTTTTATCAAGAAAGACGCAAGATTATGATTTTGTAATTCGTAGAGTTAAAGTTAAAGTTTTAGAAGAATTTTTAAATAGCCAAGGAAAGGTTAATCTGGTTGGACAGACTTTTGGTGTTTTTAAATTTATTCCAAAAAGAGGAGACAAACAAAATCCATTTGACATTGCTTTACCAAGGAAAGATTTTTCTTTGGGTACAGGTGGTTATAGAGACGTAGAAATTCAAACAAGTCCAGGACTATCAATTAAAAAAGACTTAAGTCGTAGAGATTTTACAATTAATGCCATGGCTTTAAAATGGGAGAAATTTGATAAAAGAGGTATAGGTCATTGGCAAATTATTGACCCTTATCACGGAATAGAAGATTTAAAGAAAAAAATTATTCGAGCTGTGAGAGATCCCAAAGAAAGATTTAAAGAAGATTATTCTCGCATGCTTAGGGCAATAAGATTCGCTTGCCAGCTTGATTTTAAAATAGAAGAGGATACTTGGAAGGCCTTAAAAAGCCAAATGAAATTTATTAATAAGATAAGTAGAGAGGTAAAGTCAGTTTCAAATGGAAAAATAGTTGAACCAAAGGTTATTGAAAAAAGGGTGGTTCCTTATGAGGTTATTGCAAAAGAATTTTTAAAAACTTTTATGTGTCAACCAGTTCAAGCTTTTGATTTATATGACCAAAGCGGTGGTTTTAAAGAGCTGATACCAGAGGTTTTAAAAATGAAGAACTGTCCTCAGCCAGAAAATTATCATATGGAGGGGGATGTTTGGGAACACACTCGTTTGAGTTTAGAAAAATTAAGCTCAACTAATCTTAGAAAAAAGTGCGGCAAGGGAACACTCTCGAACGAGGTAATCATTGCAACACTTTTTCATGATTTAGGAAAACCATACACCATTCAAACTCCAGAGGAGCATGGAACAGACAGGATACGATTTAATGAGCATGATGTTATTGGGGCACAAAAAGCTAGAGATATTGCCAAAAGGTTAAAGCTTTCTAGTCCAGATAAAGTTGGAATTGATATAGATGAAATGGCTTGGCTAATTGAACAACATATGGTTTTAATTAAAGGAGATATTACAAAAATGAGACCAAGAACAATTGAAAAATACTTTTTTAACTCACATTATTCCGGCCAAAAATTACTTCAAATTTCTTTTGCTGATATTTCAGCAACAATTACAAAAAAAGGGCCGTTAAGCTTTGATAAATTTGATCAGATGCTAGAACGAATCTATGGCTTAAAAGAATTAAGTGAAAGCAAAAAAGAATTACCTAAACCATTAATCACGGGCGATGATATTATGAAAGAGTTTAATTTATCCCCCGGACCTCAAGTCGGCAGACTTTTAGAGTCAGTTAGGACAGGACAATTGAGCAAAAAAATTAAAAATAAAGAGCAAGCTTTAAATTTTTTAAAAAAGAAAAACAAAAAGAAGTCCTAAATATTTTTAAATAAACATTTTAAAAAGGGGAACTCCCCTTTTTGTTTCTTTTCTGCTAAAATACAAGTAATGTCAGTTGACTTTTTCCCTAAATTTGATAAAGTAAAAATTCTAGAACAGAATGAAGATTTTTTAATTATTAATAAACCGTCTGGCTTATTAGTTCACCCCGTTAAATGCCACCCTGTGGCAATTTCGCCAGAGGCGAAATTATTTAACAGGGTGAACCCAGACAAATATTCAAAAGAACAAACATTGATAGAGGTTCTTTTAAAAACTTATCCTGAAATAAGTGGAGTTGGTCAATTAGGTCGTGATGGCATTGTTCATCGTTTAGATAAAGATGTTTCCGGTATTATGGTGGTAGCTAAAACGCAAAAAATGTATGATTTTTTAATAGAGCAATTTCAGGAAAATAAAGTTAAAAAACAATATTTAGCCTTAGTTTATGGGCAACCACCAAAGAATAAAGGGATAATTGATTTGCCTTTAGGGAGAAACAAAAAAGGAAAAATAATAGCCTTAACTTATAGAAAACAAATTAAACAAGAAAAAAGCGCTATTACAGAATATGAAATAAAAGAGAACTTCGATAAATTTAGTTTATTAAAAATTAATCTTTTAACTGGACGGACTCATCAAATCAGAGTTCATCTACGTTCAATTAGATGTCCAATCGTTGGAGATCAAAAATATAAATTAAGGGATAAAAAATTAAAATCACCCCTTGAATTAAATCGCATTTTTTTACATTCTAATTCTATTGGTTTTTATAACCTCGAAAGAAAATGGCAAGAGATTGAATGTGCCTTGCCTTTAGAATTAGAAGATTTTTTAAACAAGATAAGAAAAAACTAAAATGACTAAGGTTTTTGTTATTTCAGGTTTATCAGGAGCTGGAAAAGACAGCGTTGTTGATGGTCTAAAGCAAGCTGGGTTAGCTTATACTCGAGTTATTACTACAACTACCCGGTCAATGAGATCAAATGAGAGCCAAGGGAATCCATATTATTTTGTCTCTAAAAATGAATTCAAGAAAATGATTTCCAAAGATGAGTTTTTTGAATGGGCTATTGTTTATGATGATTATTATGGAAACACAAAAAAATTCGTTGAAGAAGCTTTATCTGTTAATAAACCAGTGATTTTTATAAATGACGTTCAGGGAGCAGCAACCATTAAGGAAAAAATACCTGAATCAAAAGTTATTTTTTTGACTGCTGGATCAATAGGAGCAATTAAGGAACGGTTAGAAAAAAGAGGAGAAGACTCTCCTGAGGAAATAAAGATTCGTTTAGCAGAGATAGAGAAAGAAATGAAAACTTTAGATCAATGGGATTATGTGATAATAAATAAAAAAGGCCAATTAAAAGAAACAATTAATCAAGTTAAACAAATTATTAAAAAAGAATTTATTCATAATTAAATTTATTTAAAATATGACAGAAAAAAAATCCTCCTCCGCTAAAACTACGGAGGACAAAGAAAAAAAAGAAAATTTGTCTCCTAAATATTCGTCAGGAGTGAAAAGGGAAAAAATTAAAATGCCTGCCTCGCCGGCAGGTAGGCCTGAGATTAGGCCAGGGATGTTAATAAGGGTTCATGAAAAAATCAAAGAACTTGACACAAAAGGCAAATCAAAAGAAAGGGTTCAAGTTTTTGAAGGGCTTGTTATTGCTCGACATGGCGGGAATGAAATAGGAGCAACTTTTACAGTTCGTAAAGTCGCAACAGGTGGAGTGGGTGTAGAAAAAATTTATCCTTTAGCTCTGCCAAATATTTTAAAAATAGAGATACTTAAAGAACATAAGGTTAGAAGAGCAAAGTTGTATTATCTGAGAGGTAAGTATAAAAAGAAATTAAAAGAAATAAAGGATTGATAATTGATGATTGCGGATTGAAGAGCTGTTTTATGCGGACGTGCTGGAATTGGTAGACAGGCTAGCTTGAGGAGCTAGTGGGCTTATAGCCCGTGGAGGTTCAAGTCCTCTCGTCCGCATTATAAATTTAGGTTCATCCGGTCATTCGACCGGATGCCCCGTCGGATGACGGGGCAAGTCCCGCCCTGGGCATTATGGGCCCATAGTATAGTGGTAACACGCGTCCATGGCATGGACGAATCGGGAGTTCGACTCTCCCTGGGTCCACCATATTGAATTTGAGGAGTTTCCAGCCTCGCCCTCGCCTTCGGCTCGGGCTTCGGCGGGCAGTTTTGCGAGCAAATCAAAGGGCTTTTTGAAATCAATTTCCAGTCGTCCCGCCGCAAGGCGGCGGTTCACAAATGAAATTTGTTTTGCCCGAAAGGCAATGAGCCGATTTTTTTTCTTTCGCCGAAGGCGAAAGGCAAAGCGAGATTTTATTAAATTGTCGGCGTGGCGTTTCCTTTTTCAATTATCTTAAGAAATAAAAATTTATGATTAAATATTTCATCTATTGCAGAAAATCAAGCGAGGACGAGGAAAGGCAAATTTTGAGCATAGAAGCCCAGCTTGCCGAATTAAGAGAGTTTGCCAAGCAAAACAATCTTTTTATCGTCCGAGAATATACCGAGAGCAAAACCGCCAAAGAGCCGGGCCGGGAAATATTTAATCAAATGCTTTCGGAAATTGAAAAAGGAAACGCCGAGGGAATTTTAGCGTGGAATCCCGACAGATTAGCTCGCAATAGTGTGGACGGCGGAAAAATTATTTACCTCGTTGATAACGAAAAAATCAGATCGCTAAAATTCCCGACATTTTGGTTTGAGCCAACGCCACAAGGAAAATTTATGCTTTCTGTCGCTTTCGGACAAGCGAAATACTACACCGACAATTTAAGAGAAAACATTTTGCGGGGCATTAGGCAAAAAATAAGGCGTGGCGAACTTTCGGCAAAAGCCCCTCTCGGATATTTCAACGAACCAAGATTGCGAACTATTGAACCAAACAAAAAAACTTTTAATAAAGTAAAAGAAATTTTGAGGGCTTTTGCCACCGGCGAATATACTTTAACAAAAATTCAAAGCAAAATGTTTTCTCTTGGCTTGGTTGGCCCGAGAAGCGAAAAGAAAATGCCCTTGTCGTCTGTTGAGCATATTTTGAAAAATCCTTTTTACTACGGGCATTTTCTTTACCGCGGCGAGCTTCATCAAGGAAGCCATAAGCCAATGATTACAAAGAAACTTTTTGACAAAATACAGCAGGCGTTGAAAGACAACGGCAAACCTCGCAAAAAGCGGAAAGAAAAAAAGGAATTTTTGTTTTTAAATTTTGCTCGGTGCGGCGAATGCGGCTATTGCGTAACGGCGGACAGAAAAATCAAAAAGAGCGGCAGAGAATATGTTTATTACTTTTGCACCAGAAAAAGCAAAATTCAAAAATGTCAACAACATCGCTTTTTGCGGGAAGAAGCTTTTGCCGAACAAATAAAAGACACTTGTCAAAAAGTTTCTTTGTCTGATGTTTGGCGAAATAGATTTTTGGATAAATTGAAAGTGTGGGAAAACGAAAACCGCCAAACATCAGACCTTTTCGCTCAAAATCTCAAAAAAGAAATTTCCGCCATTAAAGCAAAATTAGAAAGATTAACCGACGCTTATCTTGCGGAAGCGTTGGAATTGGTAGAATTTCAGCAAACAAAAAACTCCCTAATGGCGGAAAAGAAAACAAAAGAGGAAAAATTATCGGATTTTGAGCGAAAAGGAAATCATTGGCTCGAACTTACTAGAAACTGGATTTTAGAGGCCAACCAAGCCAAAAATCTCGCTTTGCAAGAAAATTTTTCCGAGATGAAAAATTTTCTCAAAAAAATCGGCTCGAACCGCCGCCTTGCGGCGGGACGGCTGGAAATTGATTTCAAAAAGCCCTTTGATTTGCTCGCAAAACTGCCCGCCGAAGCCCGAGCCGAAGGCGAGGGCGAGGCTGGAAACTCCTCAAATTCAATATGGTGGACC
>JAHIMV010000099.1 GCA_018896315.1 Patescibacteria group bacterium
ACCAACACCGAGTTTTAAAAGCTGAGCCTAAATTAAGAAATGGCCGATTAAAGCTAATTCAAGCCGTAGCAGAGGTAATTAAAAATAGTCTTCATTTATTAGGCATTGATGTCTTAGATGAAATGTAGCTCAAAAAACATTGACAGTGAGCTAAAATAATTTGATTTATACAAAAAGTGTAGATACAAAAAGTGTAGACATCGAGTGTCTACAGATTTCTATAAATAAAATAATAAAAAAATGAGAAAAGAATTACCAGTAATAGGAGATTTTGTTCATGTTTTCAATAGAGGCAACCGCAGAATGCCTATTTTTTACGATGAAGCAGATAGGTGGAGATTTTTAAAAATTTTGCGTTATTTTAATGATGAGTATTCTGTTGATAATATTTTTCGTCGCGTGAGACTTGAAACAAAAATGGGAAAATGTCATCCATTTGAACGACCAAAAAACTGGCCGTCACCTAAACCATTAGTTAAAATTTTATCCTACACTTTAATGCCAAACCATTTTCATTTACTTTTAAAAGAAATTATAGATGGTGGAATTAGCAAGTTTATGAGAAAATTTGCTGATGGTTTTACAAAATATATTAACACTAAATATAATGAAGTGGGGAGTCTTTTTCAAGGTCCTTACAAAAGAGTAATAATAAAAACTGAAAAGACACTTCAATATATAGATGCATATATTCAAATTTTTAACATATTTGAACTTTATCCAGGTGGCTTAGAAAAAGCAATTGAAGAATTTGATAAAGCTTTTGATTTTGTGTTAGAATATCAGTTTTGCAGCTTAGGGGAAAGTTTTAATAGAAGAAAATTAAACATTATTAATAGAGATATATTAGGAGAGACTTTTAAAACTTTACAAGAATATAAAGAATTTGTACGCGAAGCAGTAGTATTTCATAATATTCGTAAAATGATTGATAAAGATATCGAAAGAGCGTGAAAAGAAGTGTAGACATCGAGTGTCTACAGAAGATCTATTATCTACATATTATTATTTAATTATGGCAAGACAAAAGACAATTATTCTTTCTTTGGGTGGTTCATTAATTGTTCCTCAGGGGAAAATTGCGGTTAATTTTCTTAAAAATTTTAGAAAATTAGTTATTAAATTATTAAAACAAGGTTATAAAATTGTTATTATCACTGGTGGAGGAGGTGTCAACCGTCAATATAATAAAGGAGCGCAAAAAATAGCAAAGATAAAAGACTTAGACCTTGATTGGTTGGGAATTTCTATTACTAAAGTAAATGCGGAATTAGTCAGGACAATTTTTTCTCAATACGCTTATAAAAAAGTTTTAAGTAATCCTAATTACCCAATTAACCAAGTACCCAATCAATTAATCATTGCCTCTGGCTGGAAGCCAGGTTGTTCTTCTGACAAAGACGCGGTTTTGTGGGCTAAAAATTTAAAAGCAGAAACCATTATTAATATGAGTGATATTAATTATGTTTATGATAAAGATCCAGGCAAATATGCTGACGCCAAGCCTTTAAAACAAGTTAGTTGGAAAGATTTTTTAAAAATCGTAGGCACAAAATGGTCACCAAGAACATCAGCTCCCTTTGGTCCACCAGCCAGTAAATTAGCTTACAAGCTTAAATTAAAAGTAATTGTTTTAAATGGTAAAAAATTAAAAAATTTGGAAAACTGTTTAAAAGGAAAAAATTTTCAAGGAACAGTTATTTCTTAAAATAATATAATAGAATCAATCTAAAATTATGGCTAATGAAAAATTAATTTCTTATATTAAGGAAAATTTAGCTCTTGGAAAAACACAAGAGCAAATAAAGAAAACACTTATTGAAACAGGTTGGCAAGAAATTGATATTAAGGAAGCCTTTTCGTTTTTAGGACTAGTGACTCCAGATATAAAAGAGAAAGAATCCAGTCAGATAACAGAGAATAGAATTCCAACAAAAGTAAGTCAGAGACCTGTGGCAGAAATGGAAAGTTCAGAAGAAAATGTTCCCGCCCAAGAGCTTATCGCTAAAACTAAATCTAGCAAGAAAGCATTGTATATTGGGCTGAACATAGTAATAATTTTAGCAGTAGCTGTGATAGGCTTTTTTTATTTTTTAAAGCCTTCGTCAGCTAAAGTAATGGCAGCTATGGCAACTAAAATGAGCGTTCTAAAAACTTTCCATTTTAATCTGGACCTAGAAATAAGAGGAAAAATTCCCGTGATGGAATCTAATGAATTTTTTGAAGCTAAAGTTCACGGAGAGGGAGATATTGATCAAAGTGATTTAGAGAACCCTACATATATAATTGACAGCAAGATGTCTGTTCAAGGGGACAAAGATATAGTTTTTGATTTCGAAGGGACAGAAAAGAGAGTGGATGGCATTTCCTATGTTAAATATGATGTTTTACCTTTACCCCTCCGCGAGTTTGGTTTAGATGAAGTTAAAAACCAATGGGTTAGGTTTGAATCTGAATCTCAAGAGGAGCAGAAATTAGAAGGTGAAATGATCAGCCCTACCGAATTTAGTAGCCAAGAGCAGGACTTATTAATAGATTTATTTCAAGGAGCTAGTTTATTTAAAACAGTAAAAGTTTTAGAAAAAGAAGAGGTGGACGGCATTCTAACTTTTCATTATCAAGTAGATATAGACAAGAAAGACATTTCATCTTGTTTTAAAAGTTTGGTTTCAAGTGGATTAATAGATGAGGAAGACTTTGCTGATTTAGTTGAGACTAAAATAGAGTTTTGGATAGGAAAAGAAGATTATTTTTTGCGCAGAATTTTTATATATCTTGAATTAAGGGACATAGAAGATAAACAGGCCACACTTAGTTTAACACTTAATGCAACAATTTCTAAACATAATCAGTCTTTAGAAATAAAAGCACCTCAGAACACTAAAAATTTTGAAGAGATTTTAGAGAATTTATTCACCAATATGATAGATGGGATGGCAGATCAAATTCTTGGCAAACCAGATGATGATGCCTTTGAAAATAATATTCTTGGAGATTTTAGTCAAGATTTTAGAGCTGGAGATAGAGATAAGCGCCGTATTTCTGATATCAAAATGATTCAATCAGGTTTAGATGTGTATTATCAAGAAAATAATAAATTTCCAGAAAGTGAAACTAATAATCTTTCAGAAACAAATTGCTTAACTAATAAAGGTTTTGAAAATAATTGTCTCGATGCAAGCTTATTTGATAGTAAAATTTATATGAGTTTTGTTCCCCAAGCTCCAGAACCGGCTGATGGGGATTGTGATAAAGAAAAAAATAAATATTCTTATCAACGAATTTCTCCTAAAGAATATAGATTAAGTTTTTGTTTAGGTAAAGAGACATATGATTTCTCTGCTGGTGTAAATACAATCAGTGTTGATTTATATAAATCTGAATAGATTTTTAGAGAGTTTATTGAAGAATTTTGATTAGATTTAACTTCTTAGAAAGAAGATAATTTAAAAAAATTGAAAAATCTGGAAAACTGCTTAAAGGGGAAAAATTTCCAGGGAACAATAATTAGTTGATAAATTATGGCTTATCCTTATACCCCAGAATTAAAATTTCCTTTAAAAAGATATAAAGTAAATAGTTAT
>JAHIMV010000100.1 GCA_018896315.1 Patescibacteria group bacterium
AAAGTAATGCCCTGAAACGCTTTACTGGCCTACGTTTTAAGACGAAAATTTAAATTTATCCATATTTTGACTAAATTCTAATTAACCAATCACCTATATCCCCGATTACCAAATTACCTAATTACCCAATGTTCCAATGTTCCAATGTTCCAATGTTCCAATGTTATAATGTTTAAATGCTTTTATTCGGGGGTCTGCGCCAATATAAAGTGAGGCAGAGCCTCGCTTTTTGGCTTGATAAGACAGAAAAATCCGTATATAATTTAAACATGGCGAGATTCATTTTGTATAGAGGAGTAATAAGTAATAATAGAATATGAGATTAGTACAAACATATGCAAGGGCTGGCGTAAATAGAAAATTAAGAAATAAAGCAAAAAGACTTTTAAAAGATTTTGAATTGACCTATAAATTGGGTAAACATAAAAGGATAATAAAAACTCCCTTTAATATTCTTTATTCTATTAGTAATGGAAGTTATCAAGTAAAAACTTGTGACGGGGTTGGGACCAAAGTTCTTTTAGCTGAATTAGCTGGCAAGCATAATACTATTGGGCAAGATGGGATAGCAATGGTTGTAAATGATTGTATTCGCTGTGGAGCAAAACCAATAGCAATTACTGATATGATTGATATTAAAAAATCAGAGCCAAAATTATTAAAAGAGATTCAAAAAGGATTAATTTCAGGAGCAAAAGAAGCAGATTGTCCTTTGGTCGGAGGAGAAACAGCTGATGTGCCAGAACTTTTAAATGCGACTTATCATATAAATTGTGATTGTGTTGGAGAAGTAAGAAAACAAGACGTAATTACTGGTGAAAAGATAAAGCAGGGTGATATTATAATTGGTTTTCAAAGCTCCGGAATTCACTCAAATGGCTTAACTTTAGTTAGAAAAGTTCTTTTTAAAAAATGGGGAGGAAAATTTAATGCCTTTGATATTCCCAAAGGATTTTCAAAACCTTTAATTTATGAGGCATTGGCTCCCACTAAGATTTATGTAAAACCGTTTTTTAAAATAGCTGAAAAATTTAATATTCTGGGTGCAGTCCATATTACAGGTGATGCTTATTTGAAATTTAAAAAATTGAACAAGAATTTTTTAGGATTTGAATTTGATAATTTTAAACCCCAGCCAATATTTAATTTGATTCAAGAGGTTGGAAAAATTTCTGATCAAGAGATGTTTAGAGTTTTTAATATGGGTTGGGGGTTTGCAATAATTGTTAGGAAAATAGATGTTAATAAGATTTTAAAATTGTTAAAAAAACAAAAAGTAAAAGCGGAGATAATCGGGAAGGTTACTGGAGAAAACAAAGTCATTATAAATTATAAAAATAGAAAAATAATTTTATGAGTCAAATTACTATTATTCTTGGTTCTATTTCAGATAAGCCAATATTTGAGAAATCTAAGGCAATTTTTAATGTGTTTGAGATAAAATATGATTTAAGAATAGTTTCTGCTCACAGGACACCAGAAAAAATTGAGGAAATTGTAAAAAATTCTAATTCCGAAATTTTTATTGCGATTGCTGGACTATCAGCTGCTTTGCCAGGTGTTATAGCGGCAAATACAATAAAACCAGTAATTGGTGTGCCAGTAGAATCAAAATTAAATGGATTAGATGCTTTACTTTCAATTGTTCAAATGCCGCCTGGTATTCCTGTTGCTTGCGTAGGTATAGATAGAGGGGAAAATGCGGCATTATTGGCAATCGAGATTTTAGCGCTAAAGAATGATGATTTAAAAAATAAATTAAAGAATTACAGAGAAAAAATGAAAGAAAAAATTAATAACGATAATAAAAAAGCACAACAATGGTAATTATGAACGTTCATCCAATTAATTATAGATATGGTTCCAAAGAAATGCGTGAAATTTTTGATGAGGAGAAAAAATTAGAACAGCAATTAAAAGTAGAGACCGCTTTAATTGAAGCTTTATTTGAACTGGGTAAACTTCCAAAGGAAGCAGCTGAGATTATAAAAGAGAAAGCCAATACTAATTTTGTAAAATTAGAAAGGGTGAAAGAAATAGAAGAGGAAATTAAACATGATGTCATGGCTTTGGTTAAAGCTTTAAGTGAGGTTTGTGGTTCTGCTGGAAAATATGTCCATCTTACTGCTACAAGTTATGATATTGTTGATACAGCTCAAGCATTACAGATAAAAGGAGCAATAAAAATTTTACTTGAAAAAGGCAAAGAATTACTAAGAAATTGTTTAAATGTTTGTGAAAAATATAGAGATTTAGTTATGATTGGCAGAACCCATGGTCAGCATGCCATTCCAATTACTTTAGGTTTTAAATTTGCAAATTATGTTGATAAAATAGGTGAGAATTTAAAAAGATTGAAAGAAGATACAAATTATATTTCAGGAAAGTTTTCGGGCGCAGTGGGGAATTATGCAGCCCAGCAAATTTATGATTTAGGCGATAGATTAGAACTGAAAATAATGGAAAAACTTGGGATAAGTTCAGCTGATATTAGTACTCAAGTTGTTGCTAGAGAAAATATTTCAAGAATAATTTGTGATATAGCAATATTTGCTTGTAGTGTTGAGCAAATAGCAAAAGAAATAAGAAATCTTCAGAGAACAGAAATTTGTGAACTGTCAGAACCATTTAGAAAAAAACAAGTTGGTTCTTCAACTATGGCTCAAAAAAGAAATCCAATTAATACAGAGAATATATGCAGTAATGTGAGGATTGTTAGATCTTGTGTTTATCCTACTCTTGAGAATATTGCTTTAGAACACGAAAGAGATTTAACTAATTCAGCAGCTGAAAGGTCAATTTTACCCACAATTTTTATTCTAATGGATGATATTTTGATAAGAATGAATAAAGTAATAAAAGGGCTTGTAGTTTTTCCTGAGAATATAAAAAAGAATCTTGAATTAACAAAAGGCGCCATAATGGCAGAGGCAGTTATTACCGAACTTACAAAAAAAGGAATGGGAAGACAAGAAGCTCATGAATTGTTAAGGACAAGTTCTATTCAAGCATTTTCTGAAAATTGCAACTTGAAAGAAATTCTTTTAGAAAACAAAGAAATTACAAAATATTTAAACAAGAGTGAATTGGATAAAATAATGGATTATCATAATTATATTGGATTATCAATTGAGAAAACTGATAAAATAATCCAAAAGTGGAAAAATTTTAATTAAATTAAAAATTATGAAACCAATAAGAGTTCACAAGGGGTCAGCAAAAAATGTTTTAATATTCAAAGAACCAACTAAAGATTCCTTTGGAGAAGGTGTCTTTGAATTTTTAGATTATTTTTCAATATTTGATTGGGGAAGATTTTTAAATGATCCTATTATAGGAAAAGGAATAGCAATGGCTGCTATTTCAAAAAAGTATTTCGAGTTGCTTAAAAATAAAGGAATTAAAACTCATTATCAGAGTATGGTTGATTCAACAAAAATAAATGTTTCTTTGGTAAATATACCACAAGCTTATAAAAATGTGACTCCAGATTCAAAGAATTATTTACTTCCAATAGAAATAATTTTTAGAATTTATACCCACCCGGCAAGTTCTGATCTTAAAAAAATAAAAGAAGGCAGAAGAAGCTATCAAGAACTTGGTTATGCTGTTCTTCCCGAGCCGAACAAAAAATTATCTTCTCCAAAAATTAGTTATTCTACGAAATTAGAAGCTGAAGATAGAGTACTAATAAAAGAAGAAGCAAGAGTACTTGCCGGTTTAACTCAAGAAGAAATAAATAAACTAGAAGAGTTGGCATTAAAAGTTAATGATATAATCACAAATCATTGTGAGGGTGTGGGTTTGATACACTATGATGGCAAAATAGAAGTTGCAAAGGATATCAATGGTAATTTTATAATAGTTGATGTCATGGGTACTTTAGATGAAGACCGATTTATGATAAATGTACAAGAAGGTAAATATATTGATATAAGCAAACAATTTTTAAGAAACTGGTTTACTGATAACGGCTGGAAACTAATTGTGGATGCAGCTAAAGATAGAGTAGAAAAAGAAGGTATTAAAGATTGGAAAACTTTTTGCAGTAAACCTCCTAAATTGCCAGAGAAAATAAGCAAATTAATGACCGAAATGTATCTGGCTGATGCCCAAGTCAGAACAGGAGAAAACCTTGGTGAGAAGTTAGGTGTTAAAGTTCGTTCGTTAAAGCAGGTGGCAAAAGAAATGTATAATGTTCAAAAAATGCATAAAGCAGGTAAAATATATTGACGCTCAAAGTGTTATTTTATTCATGTATATAGTTATTAAGTATAATTAGATAGACAAGTTATCAATTATTCTCTACACTCTTAACTAGTAGAGGTTTTCCAGCGAAAGAAGTTAAATCACTTTTATTCATGTAGTCTGCCCTTGGCAGGTCTACCTT
>JAHIMV010000101.1 GCA_018896315.1 Patescibacteria group bacterium
AGAACATTTGAACATAAAAATACAATAAGAAAAAATTTTGTAAAACAAAATAATTATGGAAATAATAGAAATTTCTAATAAAGATATTTGGAATAATTTTATTTTTTCTAATACAAAGAAAACAGAAGGCGAATTTTTACAATCATGGGAATGGGGAATGTTTCAAAAAAAATTAGGCCGAAAAATTTGGTTTTTAGCAATTAAAGATAAAGAACAAATTATAGGACAAGCTTTAATTATCAAACACAGTTTACCTTTTAGAAAAAGCTATTTTTATTGTCCGCGAGGACCAATTCTTTCATCTTTAAGTAAAGAAATTTTTCAAGAATTAGTTAAGAAAATTAAAGATCTAGCCAAAAAAGAAAAAGCTATTTTTTTTCGCTGGGATCCAAAGAATGATAAATTTAGTTTCAAAGATTTTACTAAAATTAAAGATTTACAACCTTCAAAAACAATAATTCTGGATTTAAAAAAATCAGAAATAGAACTTTTAAAAGAAATGCATGCCAAAACTCGTTACAATATTCGGTTGGCGCAAAAACATGGCGTTAAAGTATTTAAAAGTAATGAAGAAAAATATTTAAATATATTCTTGAATCTATTGCATCAAACATCTGAACGGGAAAAAATTAAAATTTATCCTGATAATTACTATAAAAAGCTTTTAAACTCAGAATCAAAATTCGCTGCTCTATATTTAGCTGAATATCAAAATAGAATTTTAGCCGCTCATTTATTAATATTTTTTAATCACACAGTAACATATCTTCATGGAGCCTCTTCAAGAGAGCACAAAGAAGTAATGGCTCCTTATTTGTTACATTGGCAAACAATCCAGCAGGTCAAAAAAGAAAATATTTATTTTTATGATTTTTGGGGGATAGATAAAAAGAAATGGCCTGGCCTAACCCGCTTTAAAGTAAATTTCAAAGGTCAAGAATTTTTTTATCCTGGAACATTTGAACTGCCATTATCAAAATTTTGGCACACTTTATATAAATTATCTAAATTATGTTTTCGTTTATTCTAACTACGCTTTTCTTGTTGACTTTAGCCCCTGTTTTTCCTCAGGCAATTTTTTTAGACCAGGCAGTTAATGTTAGATCACATACCAATATAGATGCTCCCTATTCTTTAGGTCCAGAATTAACAGCTAAAAGTGCTTTAACAGTTAATTTAGAAAACGGAGAAGTCTGTTTTAGTAAGAATTCAATAAAAATTTTCCCCATTGCCAGTATAACTAAATTAATGAGCTCTTTGATTTTTTTAGAAAACAGGACTCAGGAATGGAGCAAAAGAATTTTAATCAAAGAAGAAGATTTAATTATTAATTCAGAATTAGATAGCGACCTTGAACCAGCTGGACTTAATGTTAAGGCGGGCCAAAGTCTAGAATTAGAAGATATTTTTATGGCTGGATTAATTAGATCAGCAAATGATGCAATGAAAATTTTAGCCCGTTTAATTAATTTATCTTCAGACAAAGATTTTGTTGGATTAATGAACGAAAAGGCCCAACTTTTAGGTATGAGTGATACTATTTTTATAGAACCAACAGGATTAGACGTTGGCAATCAGTCTACGGCCGAGGACCTTGTAAAATTGATTTTAGAAACAATGAAACATAATGAGATTAGAAAAGCTTTAAAAATCAGGATTTATGATTTTCCTGTTTTTAACGCAAATGGTCAGAAGAATTATCAGCGGGTTTGGAATACTGATAAGCTTTTAGGGAGTTTTGTTAATCTTACAGGAGCAAAAACTGGCTATTTAGAGGAAAGTGGTTATTGTTTTGCTGGTTTAAGTAATTATAAAGACAAGCAGTTAGTAGTCATACTTTTGAATGCAGCAACAGATCAAGATCGTTTTCAAGAAGCAAAGAGTCTCATTTGGTGGTCAGCAGAGAATTGCCAAAATATTCTAAAATGATAAGATACTATTATGGATTTTGAATTAAAAACGATTTTATTAGCCATGACGCCAATTAATGAATTAAGAGGAACTATTCCTCTAGCTATTGGTCTTTGGCATCTATCACCGTTAAAAGCATTTTTCTTAGCTGTCATAGGCAATATGATACCTATTTTTTTCTTGCTTTGGTTTTGGAAACATTTAGCTGGATATTTAATGAAAAAAAGCAAGACAATAAAACAGTTTTTTAATTGGTTATTTAAACGAACACAACAACGTTTTTATAAGAACCATTCAGCTTACGGAGATATAGCCCTGATTTTATTAGTGGCCATTCCTTTGCCTTTTACAGGTGCTTGGACAGGATCAGTAGCCGCTTTTCTTTTCAATATTCCATACAAAAAAAGTCTAGGTTTAATTTTTATTGGAGTTG
>JAHIMV010000102.1 GCA_018896315.1 Patescibacteria group bacterium
TATAAAATACTATAAGCTCTGCCAATGTGCCTAAAATTTTATTAACAGATTTTTCTCGTCGTCCATTTTTGTCAACTACCACTAAACCATTACCTGAATGTATCCTTATTACACCATTAAATTGATTTATTGTCCAGTCCTTAAATTAATGGGGACTGTCCCCCATTTTTTTTCTTCGCAAATATACTCCTATAGCATGTTTCCATCCAATTTTTTCCATTTGGCAAAATTTTGACCAAAAAATAATTGATTTATACGATGAGCTCAATCAAAAAAAATTATTAATTTAAAATCGTATTGCTTTGTTGTACTATTGAGATTATAATAAAAGGAGTTGGAGTTATAATTTATACCTTTTAATAATATATCCCTTAAAATGAACAAAAATAAGATTGAAAAATTGATAAAAGGAGGAGAAAACCAAAAAATGGAATTTAAATCAAAAATAAGTGATGGATTGGGTGACTCCATTTGTTCTTTTGCTAATACTAATAATGGAACTATTCTGCTTGGGATTGGTGATAATGGAAAAATTATTGGTATTGACAAAAAGTATGAAGAAAAAATAGCTAACATTGCTCACACTTGTAAACCGTCAGTTTATCCTGATGTTGAAAATATTGAAATTGAAAATAAAAATATCTTTGTGATAGAAATAAAAAAATCAGATAGCTTACATTCTTTTGGGAATATAGCTTACAAAAGAATCGCTTCTCATGACAAGCCATTGTCGCCAGAAGAAGTTATTGAGATTGCTAAATATTCAGGAAAAATAAAATGGGATGAACAGATTTGTAAAGAAGCTAAATTAACAGATATTGATGAGGGAAAAGTAAAATGGTTTTTAAGAAAAGCAAAATACGAAAGAAGACTTGAAGTTGATCCCAATATAAATCTTAAAGAAGCATTAACCAGATTAAATTTGTTAAAAAATAACAAATTGACCAATACAGCAATCCTGATGTTTGGCAAAGAGCCACAAAAATTTTTACTTCAATCAGAAGTGAGATGTGCCAAGTTTAAAGGAACTATTCCTGTAAAGCCATTCATTGATATGAAAGTAATAGATGGGGCGATATATGAACAGGTTGATTTAGTAGAAAAATTTGTTTTGAACAACATAAAGAAAAGCGCTTGGCTCGTGCCAGGAAAAGTAGAAAGGGTTGAAAAATGGGAATATCCTCTTAATGCAATCAGAGAAGCTATTACCAATGCAATTTGCCATAGAGATTATGATTCAAGCTCAAACATGCAAGTCAGGATATTTGATGATAGGATTGAGGTATGGAACCCGGGGAGCTTACCCGAAGGCTGGACTGTAGACACTTTGAAAAAAAAACACGAGTCAAAGCCTAAAAATCCATTAATCGCCAAGTTATTTTTTATGATTAAAAGAATTGAGCAATGGGGAACCGGCACTAATGAAATGATTCGGGAAACAGTTAAACACGGGCTTCCCGAACCTGTATTTGAAGACACTAAGACAAGTATTATTGTTACTTTTAGAAAATTTATATTTGATGAAGAAATTTTAAAAGAACTAAATGAAAGGCAGAGAAAAGCTATTGAGTATCTTAAAACTAAACACAAAATTACTACTCAAGAATATGTAGATTTGGTCAAAGCTTCTATTGCTACCGCTAAAAGAGATTTAGGTGATTTAAAAAAGAAAAAAATTATTAAATTTATTGGTTCTGCAAAAACAGGTTATTATTCCTTTTAATGATACTGTATGATACTGTAAGTGATACTATAAATTTTATCCGGACGATTACCGGACAATTACCGGACGAATAAATATTAGACCTGGTTAAGCCTAAGGATAGAATAGATTTAAAAGAAAAAGGATTAAACAGAAGACAAATTGAAATTCTAAAATTAATAGTGAACGAGGAAACGAAACTGACAAATAAGCAATATATAAAGCTGTTTAATGTATCCAAACCTACCGCAACAAGAGATTTAACACGACTTGTAAAAAAATTTAATAAGAGAAGCTGGAAAAGGACGTAGTTTGATATATAAGAACACAATAGAATAGGCATAACTAATGAGCCGATCATTACAAAAACGAGCCGATTAGTGAGCCAATTAAAGAATCGGCATAAATGCCCAAAATAAAATCTACTGAAAATAGCACACTCGTTACTTTGTTTTCAATAAAAGAAAAATTTGAAGAAGGAGAAAAAATAGAGCTTACTCAGAGACAGAAAAAAATTTTAGTATACACAAAAAGAGAAGGAAGGATTACTACTAATCTCTGCGCTAAACTCCTAATAACCTCCAGCGATACTGCTTTACGAGAACTTACTAAAATGTCCCAATCGGGAATAATCACAAGGAAATGGAAAGGGAAGAGTATTTATTACGCCTTACGATAAATGCGGTGCAAATGCGGTGCAAATGCGGTGCAAATTATGGATAAAATCCATATAAAAAATATTAAAAAAATAAAGGGTTAGGGAATAAATCATTAGAACCCCAGTAGTAGAAGCTTCGCTTCACTACGGGGCAGGCATTTGAACATTGGAACCCCAGTAGTACAAATCCTTCGGATTTGACTACGGGGCAGGCATTGGAACCCCAGTAGTAGAGTTCCGCAGAACCAGAGCAGAGCACGGTTCACGGTAAAAAGCTCACTACGGGGCAAGCAAGATACAAGAAACCCTAGTAGTACAAATCCTTCGGATTTGACTACGGGCAAGCAAGATACAAACAAAATACAAAAAAACCCAGTCCGCCTTTGGCGGACGGGGCAGGCAAATAAAAATATAAAATTAAAAAAACAAAAAATAATATGACTAAAGATATAATCAATATAAATGTAGTACAAAAAACAATAAATAAAGAGAAAAAGCGATTTGTAAATGCCAGAGAATTGCATAAATGGCTAAAAGTAGGAAAATTTTTCGCTAATTGGATCAAAGATAGAATAGAAAAATATGACTTTGTAGAAAGCATTGATTATTTCA
>JAHIMV010000103.1 GCA_018896315.1 Patescibacteria group bacterium
ATTTTAGGAACAAATTTAGTTATTAATTTTGGAGGTGGTCTGCACGGACATCCTCAAGGAAGCGGGGCAGGGGCAAGAGCTGCTGTTCAAGCGGTAGAAGCCGCTACCAAAGGAATTCCTTTAAAGCTTTATTCTCATAATCATATTGAATTAAAACAAGCATTAGATCACTGGAAATAAAATAAGATTTTAATAAAAAAAGAAGCTCTGACTATACATCAAAGCTTCTTTTATTTTAGCTTAAAATTTGACTTCAGGTGCTTTTTTTGCTTCCTCTTCTTCTAATTCAAAGAATTCAGCCTTTTTAAAACCAAGAACTCCAACAATTAGATTAGTGGGAAAAACTTCTTGCTTTGTATTATAATCCCTAACATTGCCGTTATAAAATCTTCTAGCGGCTTGAACTTTGTTTTCTGTATCTGTTAATTCATCTTGTAGTTTTTGAAAGTTTTCTGAGGCGCGTAATTGAGGATAGTTTTCTGCAACAGCAAATAAGCTTTTTAACGCCCCTGCCAATCCTTTTTCTGCTTCAGCCTTGGTATTAGGAGTCCCAGCCCCCATTGCTTTGGTTCGAGCTTCAGTGACATCAGTAAATACTTGCTTCTCATGAGCCGCATAACCCTTGACTGTATTAACTAAGTTAGGAATTAAATTGTACCGACGTTTTAATTGAACATCAATGTCTGACCAAGATTCTTTAACTCGATTGCGCCAGCGAACTAAAGCATTAAAGATAGAAATGAGCCAAACAAGGACCAGAGCAATAACGACAATAATGATCCATAAATAATTAGGCATAGGTTTAAATTAATTTTTTAAATATTTAACTAAATTTGAGATTAGCCACTAAATATCCAGTCCCAAAAGGAGCTTCATATGATAAAATTTCTGGCTGGTAATTTAATTCTTTTAAAATACCTAAAAGAATAAGAATAGGGCGGAGACCACATTGACCTGATTTTTCAATCAATTTCTGATTAAGTTTTAAGATTTGATCAGTTTTTTTATTCTTGATTAATTTAATCATTTTTTGATCAAATTGTTGGCCAATAGAAGTATCTTTTGGTTTTTCTTTTTCTGAACAACCTGATAAACCAGCTGAAGCAACTATAGCCACTCTTTTATTAGTCAAAGTAAGTTCTTCTCTTAATTTTTGACCGAAATCTAGATGTTGTTGATAATCTAAAGAACAATGGCTAACAGGGATGATAGAAAAATCTTTGTATTCTTGAAAAAAATAATATAGAGGAATAAAAGTGCCATAATCAAGATGCGGTTCAGTCATCATAGTTAAAGGAACATCAGGCTTGTCCGCCGAAGAGGCGGAAAAATCCATTTCAAATTTCTCCCTGATTTTATAATTTAATTCTAAATCTCCTTTAAATTGTATTTTTGTTATTAAATCACCAAAGCTTTTAAAATTACCCTCATATTCTTGGGCTAAATTTATAGAAAAAGCCCCATCTAAAATAGGGGCATGAGAAGATATAATGACTAAACTCTCTGGTTTAACTTTAGCCAGTTGTTTAGAAAGTATCTTATAAGCATTAATAGTTTTATTGGCTTTGTCTAAATCCTCCTGATTAATTGTTGGAATGATTTTAGGAGAATGGGGGACAATCGCCGAAAAACAAATCATAATTGTTGGTTAATCAATTTTTAAAACTTCCCCTAAATCATGCATGTTTAAAAATGATTTGTCAACTTCAATAATACTGTCCCATTGATAACCAATGGTTTCAAAAACTTCAGCTGAAGGAATAGGTAAGCGCTTTTGCTGACTAATAACATAAACAGCAGGGGAGTCAAATGTCTTAATTAAAGTACCATCTCTAAATTTAACTTGATCACCCATAGTAAATTCAGCTAACTCTTGTGGATCAACTTTGGAAATATTACTGTAAGGAAAATTAGCATTTAAAATACTTATATCAATAATTGGATATTTAATGTTTTCTTTAACATAATAGACAGCTTTTGTCTCACTATCTTGTAAAAGAGCTCCATTAGGATAAGGGGAAAGAATGGGTGTACCTATTTCATATGTATTTAAATCATTTTCATCAACCTTAATAATCTCGTCTGGGTGAAAACCAATGCTTCTAAAGATTTTTTCAGAAATAGACCTTTTCTTGTTATCAACCAACATAAACATTTCCCCAAAAGATGATTGAACTAAAGAATAATTTGGAAAAGTCATTGCTGGCCCAACAGAATAATCTGCTAAGTCACTGTTTTCAACCACTTTAACATCTTTAAATTTATAGCTTAATAAGAAGACATTTTCTGAATAAAAAGGTCTACGTTGACTATTTTGAATTAACCAGACCCCTTGTTCGTCTTTAATTCTCACTAAAGTGCCATCAGTAAATTTTTGGTTTTCAGTGCCAAACCAGTTTTGCCAAATTTTCCAAAAGAGCCAATTATCATAAATATGAGGAGCATAATTGTAAAGACCGGCTGTGGCCGCGTTTTTGGCTGTAATATAGCGACCATGAATATTAACTAACCATCGATCATTCCAGTCAACCAAAGTCTTTCCAGTAGTTCCTACTCTAAATTGAAATTGCCAGGGATGTTCTAAATAATAACGAAAACGCCAAGCAGCTCGATCTACTTGGCGGGCAAAGCCGCGAAATCTTGAGACTGGATTGCGATAATCATAACAACTAAATCCAGTGGCCCAATTATAATCATCATTAGAAGGTGATTTTTTTGTAATTAAACTTTTTTCTCTTTGTAATAGGGCAAGTAAATGTTGAGGATTAATTTTATAGTCTTGGCTAGCCCTATAAATTATCTCGGCTGCAGTTTTCATTTTGCCGTCTATATCAACTGCTGAATAATTAGCTAAAGCCCCTTCTTTTTCTTCTAAAAAGCCCTGAATCTCATTCATGGTCATTGTTTGATGATTAGTCAACTCATAATCAGAAATAATATACTCAGGATCAAAAACAAGACTAGCACAGCTTACAGACGGCCTTAAGATACTTAATATAATAATTAAAAATAATGTGACAGATGATTTAGACATAGAGAAATTGCTAATTGCTGATTGTTTTAAAAAAATAAATGAGGAGTTTTAATTTAGCAATCAACAATCAACTATTAACAATCATTTTATAATTATTTTCTTATTTTTCACTTCCACCTTAAAAGTAGTATTTGGTTTAATTTGTCCACTAATAATTTTTAAAGACAAAGGGTCTAAAATATATTTTTGAATAACTCTTTTTAACGGTCGAGCCCCATAAAAGGGATCAAAACCCATTTCCGCAATTAAATTTTTTGCTTTTTCACTAACTTTTAATTTAATTTTTTTGTCAAATAATCGTTTAACCACTTGTTTTAGTTGAAGTTCAACAATTTGTTTAATATTGTCTTTGCTTAAAGATCGAAAAATAATAATTTCTTCAATACGATTTAAAAATTCTGGTTTAAATGTTTCTCTTAAAATTTGGTGAATCTTTTCTTCAATTAATTCCTGAGCACTGATTTTTTCTTCTGATGATTCAAAACCAAAATGGGCTTTTTTAGCCTGATCTTTAAGTAAATCACTTCCTAAATTAGAAGTCATAATGATGACGGCATTTTTAAAATTAACTATTCTGCCTTTGGCATCGGTTAAACGACCTTCGTCTAAGATTTGTAAAAGAATGTTAAAGACTTCTGGATGAGCTTTTTCAATTTCATCAAACAGAATAACACTATATGGTCGGCGTCTGACAATTTCAGTTAATTGTCCTCCTTCTTCATGGCCAACATAACCTGGAGGTGAACCAATCATTTTGGAAACCGTATGTCTTTCCATATATTCAGACATGTCTAACTGAACCAAGGCAGATTCTGTATTAAAGAGAAATTCAGCTAAGCTCTTGGCTAATTCTGTTTTTCCCACACCAGAAGGACCAAGAAAGATAAATGAACCAATGGGTTTGTTTTCTTCAGAAATGCCAGCTCTAGATCGTCTAATAGCATTAGATACAGCTTTAACTGCCTTATCTTGATTAATTAATCTTTTATGGATTTCTTCTTCCATGCGAGCTAATTTTTTTGTTTCCTCTTCTAACATTTTAGTTACAGGAATACCAGTCCAAAGAGAAACAACGCGGGCAATTTCTTCAGCTCCAATTTCTTCTTTAAGAATGCGATAATTTTTTTGAATTTTGGCTAATTTATTTTGATCAGCAATAATCTTTTTTTCTAAAATAGGGATCTGTCCATGCTTTATCTCAGCTACTTTTTCCAATTTAGATTCTCTTTCAGCAATCTCAGATTGTTGTTTTAATTTATCTATTTCTTCTTTCATTTTGTGAATTTCTGTAATAATGTCTTTTTCCGTTTTCCAGCGCAAAGTAAAGTCTTTAATTTTTTCTTTCAAATCAGCCATTTCTTTACTAATTTTGGTTAATTGTTTTTGGTTTTTCTCTTTTTTCAAAACCGTGCTTTCAATTTCTAATTTTCTAAATTTTCTTTTTAACTTATCTAATTCTTCAGGCTGGCTTTCAATTTCCATTCGCAAACCAGAAGCAGCTTCATCCATTAAATCAATTGCCTTGTCAGGTAAAAATCGATCACTAATATATCTGTGAGAAAGTTTAGCCGCCGTAATCAGGGCTTCATCAGTAATCCTAACTCCATGATGAACTTCATATTTTTCCTTGATACCTCTTAATATAGCAATAGTGTCTTCAATTGAAGGTTCAGCCGTATAAACAGGTTGAAAACGGCGTTCTAAAGCAGCATCTTTTTCAATATATTTTTGATATTCCTTTAAAGTGGTTGCCCCAACACAATGTAATTCTCCTCGAGCTAATGCTGGTTTAAGCATATTTGAAGCATCAATGGCTCCTTCAGCTCCACCAGCCCCAACCAGAGTGTGTAATTCATCAATAAAAAGAACATAATTACCAGTTCTTTTTATTTCTCTTAAAACTGCTTTTAATCTGTTTTCAAATTCTCCTCTGAATTTGGTTCCGGCAACTAAGCCTCCTAAATCAAGAGAAATTAACTCCTTGGCTTTTAATGATTCAGGAACATCATTATCAATAATTCTTTGAGCTAATCCCTCAACAATGGCTGTTTTTCCCACTCCCGCTTCACCAATCAGAACAGGATTATTCTTGGTTCTCCGAGATAAAACTTGAATAACGCGCCGAATTTCATCATCACGACCAATAATAGGATCTATTTCTTCCTGCCGGGCCATCTTAGTTAAATTGATTGTATATTTTTCCAAAACTTGATATTTACTTTCTGGTTCTGGTTCAGTAATCCTTTCACTTCCTCGGACATCAGCCAAAACTTTAAGCGCTCTTTCTTCTTCAATATTAAATTTCTTTAAAACATCTTTAACCAAAGAGGGGATAATTAATAAAGCTAAAAACAAATGTTCTGTGCTTACATATTCATCTTTTAGTTTTCTCGCTTCTTTAGTGGCATGAAGAATGGTTTTTTGAAGCAGAGGAGTAATATATACTTCGGCCAAACTTCCGCCTGGCCCTATTTTTACTTGAGGTAATTTTTTAATTAATTGAATTAATTCATCTCTTAATTTATTAATATCAACTTCTAACTTTTTCAATAAAGCTAAAACAACTCCTTCTTCTTGGTTAATTAAAGATAACATCAAATGAGGGGTGTCAACTTGCTGCTGGTCATTTTCCATGGCCAAGTTGTGGGCATTTTGTAAAGCTTCTTGGGCTTTAATAGTAAAGTTATTCATGTTTATATATTAGCATTTTTTGTCTTCGAGGTCAACATTTAAAAATTTAAAAAATTAAGAGGCCGAGCCTCTCAATTTACTCCCCATCTTGACAAAACCCCAAAACCCACCAAATAACCCCAATTTTTAAAAAAGTAAAAGAAAACAACTCATTGATATTATCTTTGAGTTGTTCTTTTCTTTCTACGATACAAAAGTATTTGTAAAAAGATGATTAATAAGCCAGCAAAGACAGTTATCTCAGCTATTTCTAAAGCAATAGCAGAAATATTCCATGTTTGTTTTATAACCATTCCTATTGTTGTCATACGCAGGACAACAGCAAAGAATGCAAAGACATAGAATTTAATTGATAATCCCTCTGTCCTTTTTGACTTATAAAGTTTGAAAATCTGAGAACCATAAGCCCATATCATAAGCAGGGCATACGCTATTGCAGTAATTGGTCCCATTGTTTCTCCTTTCTAAAGACTATTTGTTTGTTAATGATATATATATTTTAGCAAGAAATAGTTTTTTGTCAATATTACAAATAGTACAGGTCTGACCTGAACGACTGAAAATAAGTTCCCACATCGTTCTATTGTTCAAGGGGCGATTTTTTTAAAAACACACAGATTTACAGAAAACAAGGAGTTGATAAATAATTCCATTAATCTTTTTGGAGTAGCAAATAGTAAGAATGAGGGACGCATTGAATTAGAAAAACAGAGGGAAGATATAATAAATAAATAGACCAAGTGTTTGGGGTAATGGTTAAGAATATATAAAAGTAAGAAGCCCCTGAAAGGACTTCTTAATTATGTTGTAATTATTAGATTATTTTAATAATTTAATGATTTTTTTTTCTTCAAACTCTTTTTCTAACAGAAAATCAATAATACTTTTTACAATTTCTGGCACAATGTCTGTTTTGTGAGGTCTAGGAACCGTAGTTTTTCTTCCATTATGGACACATGTACCCAAGGTATGATTTTTTCCTTCTTTAACAGAAATTCCAAGTTTTTTAAGAGCTCTTATCATAACCCTATATTTACAAGGAAAATATCTATTCATCTTATGCTCTTTGAAACATAAATTGACCCTCTGGGTTTATACCTAACTCTCTTCTTTTTTCCGCCGACTCTGGCATATAAGGACTGAGAAAGGGAATATATTCTTTAGGGACCTCAAAATAGGTATAAATTGCATCATTAATCATTGTATAGATCTCCGGGCCTGAATCACCTTGCGTAAAACAACCTGGTAGATCTTTAATTGTAGCATAAAGACTCCCAGTACTTGATTTTCTTATTCGAATATCTAAGCGGTCTGGGAGCTTCCAAACAATAGCCCGTAAGACTTCTGGAACAATTTCTTTTTTCCTAAGTCCTAATTGATTTAATATTGACATATGTTTATAATACTCTAATCTTAAATTTTGCCAATACACAAAATTTCCTCATTTTTATGCATTCTATAAGAGGAAAATAAAGTTGTTTTTATTATAGCACAAATTTCAAAAAAGTTATCCACACACACATTTTATAAAAAATTACATAGAAAATAAAGACATTGACAAATCCTTTAAAAGTGTCAAAATAAAATCAATCATTAAAAAGGAGGTTTGTAATGAAGATGGATCCAGATAAAGTTTTTGTTGTAGATTTCGCTGAAGAAAAGCAAGTAAAAATTTC
>JAHIMV010000104.1 GCA_018896315.1 Patescibacteria group bacterium
CAACAACAGCCCTTTTTATGTTGGGTGCTTATTTACTCTTTATCCTATTTTCTTATTCTAAAAAAAGGCTTTCTTGGCAAGAAGGATTTATTCTATTATTCTTTTATGTTGCTTTTATTATTATTCAATTTTTGGTAAAATAGATAGATTATGTATATACTTCTAAAAAATATCAAAAAACACCTCAACAAAACTGTTACCCTCAAAGGTTGGATTTTTAATTATCGTTCATCTGGTTCTATTTATTTTCTTCAATTGCGTGATAGCACTGGCGAAATCCAAGCCATTGTTTCAAAGAAAGAAGTGAATCAAAAAACTTGGGAAGCTTGCGAAAAAATAAGTTTGGAATCAAGTATAGAATTTAAAGGCAAAGTATATAATGAAAAACGTTCACCAAGCGGCACAGAAATGTTGGTTGAAGATTTAAAAATTATTCAAATCGCTGAAGAATATCCCATTGGCAAAAAAGCCCATGGGACTGACTTTTTAATGGACCATCGCCATCTTTGGGTCAGATCAAAACGTCAAGCGGCTATTCTTAAAATCAGAGATGAAATTATTTGGGCAATCCGTTCTTTTTTTAAAAAGGAAAATTTTATTTTAACTGATTCCCCTATTTTAACCCCCACTTCTTGCGAAGGAACAAGCACCCTTTTTGCCACTAACTATTTTGATAAAAAAGCATATTTATCTCAATCAGGACAGCTTTACTTAGAAGCTATGATTTATTCTTTGGGAAAAGTTTATGATTTTGGCCCAACTTTTCGAGCGGAAAAATCAAAAACCCGACGCCATTTGACTGAATTTTGGATGATGGACGCTGAAGCCGCTTTTGTTGAACATAAAGAAAATATGAAAATTCAGGAAAAATTACTTTGTTATATTGCTGAACAAGTCTTGAAGAATTGCCAAAGAGAATTGGAAATATTAGAAAGAGATATAAAACCATTGGAAAAAATAAAACCTCCTTTTCCTGTAATTACTTATGAACAAACAATTAAAAAATTGCAGCAAAAAGGAGTAAAAATAAAATGGGGTGATGACTTTGGAGGAGATGAAGAAACAATTATTTCAAAAATGTTTGATAAACCTGTTTTTATTGAAAAATATCCAGGAAAAATTAAAGCTTTTTACATGAAGCCCGACACAAAAAATCCAGACTTAGTTTTAAACAACGACTGCCTAGCTCCTGAAGGTTATGGAGAAATTATTGGTGGCTCACAAAGGATTGATGATTTAAAAACTCTTGAAGAAAAAATTAAAGAATTTAAACTACCAAAAGAGCCATTTGAGTGGTATATTGATTTGCGCCGCTATGGTTCAGTGCCCCATTCTGGTTTTGGATTAGGAATTGAAAGAACTGTTGCCTGGATTTGTGGCCTTAAACACATTAGAGAAACTATTCCGTTTCCGAGACTAATTAACAGATTAAATCCTTGACATATTTCTAATTTATGTTATTGTTAAAAACAATGTTTAAACAAATTGTTCGAAATTTAAATAATGATAATAATAACCGGCTTTGGCGGATTTGATTGGTTTTGATAAAATTATATTTAAACAAATCCGCTCTAAAAAGCGGATTTTTTTAATCATTGCCCCACTATTATTCTCCTGTAGTTTAATTGGCAAAACATTACGCTGTTAACGTAAAGTTGTAGGTTCGAATCCTACTGGGAGAGCCACTTGTTTTTTGGTTCGTCCCGTCATCCGACGGGACGCCCTGTTATATAACAGGGCAAGTCTTCCCCCCAGAGCCAATTAACTTTGTCTTTTCTTTATTTTATGTTATAATTCCAAAAGGTGAACCGAATGAGAAAATTCATTTTCTCATTGTGTGAACCCTGACGGAATTTCAAGCTTTGCTTATACTTTTATTACACTTTTATAAAAGAAATTTAATTATTTAAAAAATTTATGAAACGAATTCAAAGTGAAGAAACAATTAATAAAATTGAAAAAGAAGTTAAGCTTTGTGGTTGGGTAAATAGCCGTCGTAACATGGGTAAAATTGTTTTTGTTGATTTAAGGGATCGTTCTGGATTAGTCCAGATTGTTTTTGTTCCCCAAGAACTTGATCAAAAATCACAAAAAGCAGTTAAAGAAATTCGGCCTGAATTTGTTATTGAAGTTGAAGGAGTTGTCCATCTAAGACCAAAAAATCAAATTAACAAAGATTTAATGAGCGGAAAAATAGAAATCTTAGCCAAAAAATTATCTATTTTAAATCAAGCTAAAACTCCACCGTTTGAAATTGATAATGAAACATTAAAAGCTAATGAAGAGCTTCGTTTAAAATATCGCTACTTAGATCTACGGCATGAAAGAATGAAAAACAACATATTAATGCGCTCTAAAATGATGCATTTTATCCGCAATTATCTCCACGAGAAAAATTTTGTGGAAATTCACACACCCATTCTTTCTAAATCCACACCCGAGGGAGCTAGAGATTATTTAGTGCCTTCGCGTAGATTTCCAGGCAAATTTTTTGCTTTACCGCAATCACCACAGCAATATAAACAAATGTTAATGATAGCAGGGATGGAAAAATACTTTCAAATAGCCCCTTGTTTTCGCGATGAAGACGCGCGAGCTGACAGAAGCCCGGGAGAATTTTATCAAATTGACATAGAAATGTCTTTTATTAAACAGGAGTATATTCTTCAATTGACTGAAGAAATGTTTACTAAAATGATTAAAAAATTGTGGCCGGAAAAAAAAATGACCTTTAATCAATGGCCTCGACTTGACTGGCAGGAAGTAATGGATAAATATGGCACAGACAAACCTGATTTAAGAAAAAACAAAACGGACAAAAATGAATTATCTTTTGTTTTTATTGTTGATTTCCCTTTGTTTGTATCACAAGCGAATAATAAAGATAGTCAGGACCATTTTCATGGGGTCAAAAGCAAATGGGCGCCATCGCACCATATGTTTACGGCGCCAAAAGAAAAAGATATTCCGCTCTTGGACACTGAGCCAGGCAAGGTGCGTTCTTATCAACATGATTTAGTGCTCAATGGCATTGAAATTGGCGGCGGCAGTATTAGAATCCATGACCCAAAACTGCAAGAAAAAATCTTTGATTTAATCGGCTTTACAGAAAAAGACAAAAAAAAATTTGCCTATTTACTTAGAGCTTTTGAGTATGGCGCGCCACCGCATGGCGGAATTGCGCCGGGTTTTGACCGCCTGCTTGCAATACTCCAGGGCGAGAAAAATATTCGTGAAGTAATTGCCTTTCCTTTAACAGCTGATGCTAAAGACCTAATGATGGGGGCACCAAGCGAAGTATCAAAAGAACAATTACAAGAACTAGGAATAAGTATAAGAAAAAATGAGATTTTTTAAACTAGCTTTACAAAACTTTTTTAGAAATTTTTGGCTTTCTCTAACTAGCATTATTATCATACTCTTAATGCTATTTTCTCTAAGCTTAGTTTATGCTTTTAATACTCTAGGACAACAAATATTAAGCTCTTTTAAAAATAAAATGGATTTAGGTGTATATTTAAACCAAAACATTGATTTAAATCAATTAAACCTTTTAAGGTCTGAATTAGAGAATATGGATGAAATAAAAGAGGTTTATTATCTTACCCCTGAAGAATCTTTAGAAAACTTCAAAGAAAAACATATAAATGATCCTTTAATTTTGAAGTCATTAAAAGAACTAAATGAAAACCCATTAGGAGGAGCTTTAACTTTAAAATTTCATGATCCTTCAGATTATGAAAAAGTTATTTCAGTTATTAACCGTCCTGTTTATAGTGCTTTGATCCGAGATCAAAATTTTTATGATTATCAAGAATTAATTCGTGCTTTTAATCAATTTAATCAAAAAATTACAGGGGCAGGCTTAAGTATCAGTGGAATTTTTGCTTTAATTACTATTTTGATAATTTTCACCACTATTAAACTAGGAGCTCTTTCTCGCCAGCGAGAAATTAAAATTATGAGACTAGTTGGAGCTTCAGCCTGGGCTATTCGCACTCCATTTTTAGTTGAAGGTTGTCTATATGCATTTGTTGCATGGATTATAAACTCTGCCCTTATTATTCCTTTAGTTTATTTTTCTCAACCATATTTACAACAATTTATTGAATTAGATTTCAATCTATTTATTTATTTAAAAACCAGCGCTTTTTACTTCTGGCTTGGTCTTTTACTTTTTGCTTTAATTGTTTCTCTAATCGGTAGTAGCTTGGCAATTAAAAAATATCTAAAGTTTTAA
>JAHIMV010000105.1 GCA_018896315.1 Patescibacteria group bacterium
ATTTTACCAAAAATTGAATAATAATAAAAGCAACATAAAAGAATAATAGAATAAATCCTTCTTGCCAAGAAAGCCTTTTTTTAGAATAAGAAAATAGGATAAAGAGTAAATAAGCACCCAACATAAAAAGGGCTGTTGTTGCTAATATTCCAAGGTCATCAATAGTAATAGGAGAAATAATTGCCGTTATGCCCAGAACAGCTGTAGAATTAACCGCAATTGACCCTAAAATATTACCGAAAATCATGTCTTTATGTTTTTCCTTGGCCGCTTGAATGCCAAATATAAGTTCAGGCAAAGAAGTCCCAATAGCGATTAAGAAAAGACCAATTAAAAATAAAGAAATATTTAATTCAAAGGCCAAGAGTTCAGACATGAGAACAATGAGGTGGGCACTAATCGAGAGAAGACCAATGCTAATAACAAAAATTCCTAAATTTTTAATTAAATCTCTGCGAAGGGCTCTTTCAAGTTTTTTAGTAAAATCTTGACTTTGATAAAAAAGAATTAAAATATAAAGTGCGAAGAGGACTAATAGTCCCAGTCCATCAATCCTAGAAAGAACACCATCTAAAGTTAAAAGGATGGGGTATATTAAAAGAAGGGATGTATAAAAAATATTACGCTGGACAGTCTTTGTTTCAGGGGCTAATCCTTTAGTTAAAATAACAGTCAAACCCAATATTAAAGTTACATTGGCAATATTTGAACCAAAAATGTTGCTTAAGGAAAGAATAGGTGTTTTATTAATAGCTGCAGAAATGCCAACAAAAAGCTCTGGCAAAGAGGTGGCTAAACCAGCTAAAATAAAAGCAACAACAAATTCAGGGACGTGTAAATATTTAGCAAAATAAGTTATGGTTTTGATTATCCAGTGTGTGCTTTTAACCAAAACCACACAAGCAATGACAATAATAATAATATAAATAAAAGCCATAAAATAATTTTAATTTTGAGCCAGTTTAAATTTTGGACTAATAAACATAAGTTTACCTAATTCTATTAAAATAAGTTTCATTAATCCTAGGCTAATGACCAACAACCAGTCTTTCCAATGAAGGGGAATGACTTGTAGAATTGTTTGGAAGAATGGTGTATAAAGTGCAATTAAAAACATAAACCATCCAAAAATGACACTTATGTTTAAAAACACGTTGTCAAAAATATTATATTTCCAAATAGGTTTATCAAGATGTTTACAAGAAAATACATAGAATAAAGTATCAATTCCAAGTCCGACAAAGATGATAGTTCGAATATATGTAAGGTCAAAATGTAAACTATAAAGATAAGCAAATAGGGCCAACAGAATTATATCAGTTACTACTCCAATAATGAAAATTAGAAATTTCATTTCTTTATCTAAAATTTTAGCTCCATGTCCCCGCGCTTTTCGTTTAAGGACCTCTTTTCCTTCTTTTTCATAAGCCAAGGCCATGGCCGGCAAGGTATCTTCAATAATATTAACCCAGAGAATTTGTCCGGCCAAAAGTGGCAAGGGAAATCCCATCATCAAAGCCCCTCCGATTAAAATGAATTCTGTAAAACTACTGCCAAAGAGATAAAGAACCACCTTTTTGATATTACTAAATATGTTGCGGCCGGTTTTAATTGCCTCAACAATAGTTTTAAAATTATCATCAAGCAAAACAACGTCAGCGGTACTCTTAGTTACTTCTGATCCAGAACCAAGAGCTACGCCAACATCAGCCGCTTTAATGGCAGGAGCGTCATTAACACCATCACCAGTCATAGCAACAACCTCGCCTTGAGCCTGAAGAGCTTTAATAATTCTAATTTTATGTTTTGGCTCAACACGCGCAAAAATACTAGTCTTTTTAAGTATTTGACCAAGCTCTTCGTCAGAAAGTTTATCTAACTCATATCCTTCTAGAATTTTTTCTCCTGGATTAATTAAACCTATTTCTTCGGCAATTGTTTTTGCAGTTAATTTATGGTCGCCAGTGATAATAATAGGTCTAATCCCGGCTAGCTTACAGCTAGCAATTGTTTCTTTAGCTTCAGGCCTTAAAGGATCTTTTAGAGCAATTAATCCCATAAATTCAAGTTTGTCCAAATGTTTATTTGATAAATGTTCAATTTTTTTGTCTAAAAGATCTTTTTGGGCAAAAGCTAAAACTCTTAAACCCTTCACTGTTAATTTTTCAAATTCTTTTTTTATTTCTTTTTTTTGAATAGATGATATTTGACATAGCTCCAAAATCTTTTCTGGAGCACCTTTAACCAATAAAGTATATTTATTATTTAAAGATGTTTGATGAAGAGTGGCCATATACATTGTTTCTGATTCAAAAGGAATTTCATCAATTCTTAAATATTCTTTTAAAAGTTCTTTTCTTTCCAAACCAGCATGTACAGCCCCTTGAGCTAAGGCAATTTCTGTGGTATCCCCACTAATTTTCCATTTTTCTAATTCTTCTTCTGGATTTTCTATTATTACATTATTACAAAGTAAACCGATTTTTAATAAATCTTGAGATTCAACTTTTTGAAAAGGGAGAATATGAGCAACGGCCATTTTTCCTTCTGTCAATGTCCCGGTTTTATCTGAACAAATAATAGTAATTGAACCCAATGTTTCAGCAGCAACTAGTTTGCGAGTTAGCGCTTTCTTTTTTAATATTTTTTGCATACCAACAGTTAGACAAATGGTTACAGCAATGACTAGTCCTTCCGGGATTCCAGCTACAGCTACAGCTACAGAAATTAAAAGCATTTCAAAAAAGGGTCGGCCAATTATTATACCACTAACAAAGAGGATAACACAAAATCCTCCAATAACTAATCCAGTAATTTTTGCTAAATGGGCAATTTTTTTCTGTAAAGGAGTTTGATCATCTTCGGTTGTTTTTATTAAGCTGGCGATTTTACCTAACTCAGTTTTTAACCCAGTAGCGACAACAACGGCTTTGGCTTTGCCGCGAGTAATAATAGTTCCAGAATAAACCATGTTTTCTCTATCAGCTAAAGGAGTTCCTTCTTCCAATGTTTCAATTTGTTTTATAGAGGGAATTGATTCCCCTGTTAAAATGGCTTCTTTGGTTTCTAAATTATGTACTTCAATTAAACGAGAATCAGCTGGAACAATATCTCCAGCTTCTAAAGTAATAATATCACCAGGCACAAGTTCTTGACTGGTAATTAAATGTTCTTCAGGCCCGGTTTTTCCCTTTTCGTTTCTACGCAAAACTCGAGCTGTATGAGTAACTAATTTTTTAAGATGAATAAAGGTTTGTTCTGCTTTGTATTCTTGAAAAAATCCAATTCCAGAATTAATAAAAACAGCAGCCAAAATAATGCCCATATCAATAAATTCTTTTAAAGATAGAGCGATAGTGGCTGCAATAATTAAAATATAGACTAAAGGGCTCTGAAATTGAGAAAAGATGATTTTAGTAGTAGAGAATTTTTTCTTTTCCGGAAGTCTATTTTCTCCATATTTTTTTAACCTTTCATTGGCTTGTTTAAAAGTAAGGCCATTTTTATTGGTCTCTAATTTCTCTAATATTTTAGATATTGATAAATTGTGCCAAACTTCTTGCATAAAAAAATTTTAAACATTTATTATATAGAAATTAAGGTAATTTAATTATAGCAGATTTTTTAAAAAATACCCCCGCGGGGAATCGAACCCAGATCAATGGCTTAAAAGGCCACTGCTCTACCATTGAGCTACGAGGGCTTGTAATTTTAGATTTTAGATTTTAGATTTTAGATTTAAAACCAGTTAGGGCAGTTTTTAACTTGCCCTTCCGAAGCTCAAATATAAGTTGAGCGCAGGAGGGAGCTACGAGGGCGTAAAGATTATCGTTTTTTAACTTGAAAATTCCGACCGGAGGTATTAATTAAAGTAAAGTTTCGACCGATACGATCTTCAAATTCTACTTTACCAGATAATCGGGCTGAGCGAAAAAGAGAATCTGTTTCATCGAAACTTAAAACATAGGCCAAATGATCAATAGCTTTAATAGCATTATTATCATAATAAACCGGATAGCCACGTATGTTTTTTTTGTTCATGCCAAATTTATTAAAATTTTAAGTTAATTTATTAACGCAAAAATTTTATTACAAATTTGAGCACCCTGTTAAATGCCCTGTTAAATAAAAATCTTTGATTTTTATTTTGCCTTGCAAATTATTTAACAGGGCAATTTCGCTAAAAGCGAAATTATTTAACAGGGTAAAGGTGTTGTTACCAAATTTTCTGCGTCCCTCAACAAGTTCAGGACTTGAAATTTTGGACAACACTCTTTAGATGTTAATAAAATGTGTAAAAGTTTTTCTTGTCAAAAGAATTATTATTTGTCATTATAAAGAAGAATAAAAATTTTGACAAGTATATTTTATGGCCAAAAAAGAATTAGAGAAAGTTTTTGAAAAATTACCCCCACAAAACCTGGAAGCAGAAGATGCTTTATTGGGCTCTTTATTAATTGATAAGGAGGCGGTTATTAGAGTAGCAGACACAATTGAACCACAAGATTTCTATACGGAAAAGAATCAAATGATTTATCAGGCAATGTTAGACGTTTGGGAAAAGAGAGATCCAATTGATATTTTAAGTGTGGGAAATCGTTTAGACGAAAAAGAACAATTGAAAATAATTGGGGGAAAAAGTCATTTAGCCTCCTTAGCTAATAGCGTACCTAGTTCAAGTCATGCAGATTCTTATGCTCAGATTATTAAGAAAAAATCAACTTTAAGAAAACTAATTATTTCCTCAACGGAGACTATTCAAATGGCATATCAAGAGGAGCATGACGCTATTGAGGTTTTAGATAAAGCAGAACAAAAATTATTTTCCATTTCACAAAAATATGTCAGACAAAAATTTGTTTCTTTAAAAGATACTTTATCAGAGGCCTTTGAAAGAATTGATGAATTACATAAGGGAGAAAAAACAATAAGAGGAGTTCCAACTGGCTTTGTTGATTTGGACAATTCTTTAGCCGGTCTACAACCTTCCGAATTAATTATTTTAGCTTCTCGGCCGTCAGTTGGTAAATGCGTTACAGGAGACACAGAAATTGTAAGTTCCAATTCTGGAAATGTTTCTACAATAAAAGAGGTGGTTGAGAGTAAGAAAAAAAACCTTTTAACATTAGACGATAGGCTTAAAGTTACCAAGACTCAGGTCAGCGATTTTATAGACAATGGTCAAAAATCTGTTTTCCAAGTAAAAACATCTTTAGGAAAACAAATTCAGACCACCATTACTCATCCATTTTTAACTATTAATGGATGGAAGCCGCTTTCAGAACTTAAGATTGGTGATAGGATTGCCACAGCGAGAAAAATTTCCATATTTGGAAAAACATCACTGCCAGATTATCAGATCAAGGCATTAGCTTATTTTATTGCTGAAGGTGGATTAACAAGTCAGAGCCCTATATTTACAAATAGTAATAAAAGGATTGCTAGAGAATTTATTCAGTGTATGCAGAAATTTTCTAATATTAAAGTTAAAAAAATTAGGAAAGAGAAAAATAGAAAAGTTTTTGATTATCGAGTTTCGGGAATTAAACAAAATATTAGTCGACAGATGAAGATGTTAGCCGGAGAAGTAAAGAAGATCGTTAAAAAATCAGGATTTACTCAAATGGAATTAGCGCAAAAAACAGGACTTTCTTATGCGACTATTTCTGCTGTTTTGAATGGACATTGGCTGCCTTTAAAAGAGAATTTTATTAAAATATTAACAGAATTAAATTTAAAAGACGCCATTCAAGAGAAATTAATAAAGAAATATAATCAGATAAGACCTAAGAATAGTGTTACAGAATGGTTACAGAGGCTTGGGCTAATGGGAAAATTGAGTATAGAAAAATCGATTCCCGAGATTGTTTTTACATTTAATAAAAAGAAGCTATCCTTATTTTTAAATCGACTTTTTTCTTGCGATGGATGTATTTGGCGAAATAAAAAATTTAAAACTTATCATATTTCTTATGCTTCTTCGTCTAAAAAATTAATAAAGCAAGTTCAACATTTGTTATTAAGATTTGGGATTATTAGCAGACTAAGAGATAAAAAAATAAAATATAAAGGCAAAATTAAATTGAGTTATGAAATAGAAATCCATAATTCAGAAAATATTTGTACTTTTATCGAGGAAATCGGTTTTTATAGAAGAAAAGAAGAAGTAATAAAAATAAAAAAGGATTTATTAAAGATTAAAAAACTTTGGACTCAGGATACTTTGCCCATTGAAATTTGGGAAACTATTTTGAAAATAAAGGGTAAAAGAACCTGGAGATTTGTTTATCAAGAGTTGGGTTTACCTAAGGAATATAATATTCATGCTTTTCGTCGAAATCCTCGTCGAGAAACCGTTGATAAATTAGGAAGAATACTTAATTCTCCATTACTAAAGAATTTAGCTAAGAGTGATATTTATTGGGATAGAATTATCGATATCAAATATGTGGGGAAAAGAAAAGTTTATGATTTAACGGTTCCTAAAACTCATAATTTTATAGCTAACGATTTTATTATTCATAACAGTTCTTTAGCTTTAGATATTGCCCGTCAAGCAGCTGTTTATCACAAAATTCCAGTTGGTATATTCAGCTTAGAGATGTCTAAAGATCACGTTAGTGATCGTATTATCTGCGCTCAAGCGAATGTTAGTCTTTGGAAATTGCGTACTGGTCGTCTTTCTCGTAAAGATGGTGATGGTGATTTTGAAAAACTCGGAAAGTCTTTTGGCGTCTTAGCTGAGGCGCCAATCTTTATTGATGATTCAGCTATGGCCACTCCAATTGAGATTAGAACTAAAGCCCGACGCTTACAATCTGAACATGGCTTAGGTTTATTAATCGTAGATTATTTACAATTAATGGAAGGAGGGTCGAATTCAAAAGAGGGGAGAGTTCAAGAAGTATCATATATATCACGTTCTTTAAAGGCAATTGCTAGAGAATTAAATATTCCGGTTTTGGCCCTTTCTCAACTTAATCGCGCCCCAGAAGCAAGAACTCCGGCTATCCCTCGTTTGTCTGATCTAAGAGAATCTGGGTCTTTAGAACAAGACGCGGATGTGGTAATGTTTATTTATCGTAAAAGCATGGATGGGGGAATCAAGAATTGTCCGGATCATGAAAAAAATATTGCTGAAATTCATATTTCAAAACATCGCCATGGGCCGGCTGGCGTAATGATTCCTTTATATTTTGATAATGATATAGCAAGTTTTAAAAATCTGGAAAAGAAAATGGAAAATCTAGAAATAGAAGAAGATAAAACAGAATTACCATTTTAAGTTAAATTATTATGCTTTATCCTCGCGAAATTCAAGATTTAGTTGATGAGTTTAGCCAGTTTCCCGGAATTGGGCCAAAGACCGCTCAGCGGTTCGTTTTTTATTTATTAAAAAGAAGTCCGGACACCATAGAAAGGATTAGTTGTCACTTAAGAAATATAAAAAATGTTCGTGCTTGTACTGTTTGCGGAAATTTTTCTGGTCAAAAAATTTGTCCAATTTGTCAAGATAAAAAAAGAGATCATTCAGTTATTATTATTGTTTCCCAACCTCAAGATTTAATGGCTATTGAAAAAATAGGTGACTATAAAGGAATGTATTATGTTCTTGGTGGTTTAATTGATACTGTTCAAATGAGTGGACCTAAACAGATTAGGGCAAAAGAATCAATAGAAAGACTAAGAGACCCTCAGATCAAAGAGGTTGTTTTTGCTCTTAGTTCGACAATTGAAGGGGAAGGAACAACTCTTTATTTAATTAATTTAATTAAGCAAGATCCTAAATTAATCCAGAGACTGAAATTAACTAAGATTGCTCGTGGTTTGCCTTTAGGTAGTGAAATCGAATATGCTGATGAAATTACGTTAGGAGAGGCTTTAAAAACAAGAAAAATTCTTTAAGTTTATGAAAGCAATATTTAAAAATTTGAAAAAAGAGTACGAATCTCACACTAAAAATCGTTATTTGATTATTAATGATTCTAATCAGGCCCTACATCAGGCTAAACAGGCTATTTTTGCCCTGCATAGAGATGAATTTTCTCAAGCTCAAAAACTTTTATTCCAAATAGAGAAAACTCTAATTGGTCTACAACCCAACTTAAAAAAGGTTCCGGATTTTAAATACACAGGGGCCTACAAAGCAGCTTTAGAAGAGTATTTAGAAGCAAAATTGTTTTACCAGGTTTTAAAATTTGAAAAGATGAAACCAATTAGTAAAATTAAAATAAATTTTGCTGATTATTTAGCCGCTAGTTGTGATTTGACGGGTGAGTTAGTCAGGAAAATTGTCCTTTTAGCTACAGAAGGAGATGTTAAAAGGGCCAGAGACTTAAAAGAGCTAATTGCTGAAATTGTTGGTGAATTAACTAAAATCAATCTGACTGGTTATTTGCGTCACAAATATGATGATGCTAAGCGTAATCTAAAAAAGGCAGAGGAAATTTTGTATGATTTAAAGATAAGAAAAGGATAAGAACCTACTCACTGCGTTCGCAGAACCTTGAAATTAAAAAACATTTTAATTATAAAAAGTTAAAAATTTTATGGAAGAAATTAAACCAGGCAGGTATAAACATTTTAAAGGGGGAGTTTATCAAGTACTTGGAATAGCTAAACAGAGCGAAACATTAGAAGAATTAGTGATTTATCAGAATCTTGAGAAAAAATGTTTATGGGCTCGACCAAAACATATTTTTTTGCAAAAAGTAATAGTGAATGGCAAAGAGGCACCGAGATTTAAATATATTGAAAAGAATTAAATAAATTATTAAAATAGTAAAAATATATGAATAGAAAAACTAAAGAAGAATATTATTTAAATTTAGCTAAAACGATCGGCCAGCGTTCTACTTGTTTTCGTAATAAATTAGGGGCTATTATTGTCAGAGATGAGCAGATCGTGGCTACTGGTTATATTGGAGCTCCCAGAAAGACAAAAGACTGCATTGAGCGTAATAATTGTTTAAGGAGAGAGTTAAACATCCCTCATGGCCAGCGTTATGAAATCTGTCGATCAGTCCACGCCGAACAGAACGCCATTATTAATGCTGCTCGAGCTGGAGTTAGTATTTTAGGAGGAGACATGTATCTTTCAGGAGCAACGGCCGAAGGAAAAAAATTAGACACATTTCCTTGTTTTATTTGCAAAAAAATGATTATTAATGCTGGACTAAAAAAATTTATTTGTACGACTAAAGATGGCGAAATTAAAATATTCTTAATTGAAGACTGGGTTAAACAATGGCAAGAAAATGATTTAGTAGATGATGAAGATCAATACGGTGTGGATCAAAATAAGAAATAGAATTTTAATACTTGTGTTCTATTATTGACAAGTAGGCTAAATTACAGTATTATATAATCTATGGAAAATAATAACCAAATCAAAAATAAAAATCAGATGGAAGAAATTGTAGAAAAAATAAAGCCTAATTTTTGGCATTGGTATTTTCCGCGCAGGCCAATTGTCTTTTTAAGATTCCTCTTGTTTTGTTATTTTATCCAGTGGTTTATTTGGAACATAATCACTTTTGTTAAAAAAGAAAATTTAGAAACTATTTTTTTCCTTCAAAAAACATGGGATGGATTTGGTGGAATTACTATGGTTTTTGGTCCAATTTTAGGAACCATATGTGTTTTAGTAACAATTTTACCTTTAATTATGATGTGGGTTTTTTATGCTATGAGCGTGAGTAAGTGGGAAATTAAAGACCCAGCTTTAAGAATTTGGGCTGGGATTGGTATTATTATTTCGCCTTTTTTTTCCACTTTATTTTTTATGTTTTTATCCCTGATTTTAGGGGTAGTGTATTAATTTTAAATTTATGTTAAAAAGAATTTTTATTATCATTATTTTTTTAATTATCGTTTTTACTATTTGGTTTTTTATTTATACTCGTCCAGCAACAGCGCCAATAAACGAGAAAGAGGGATTTTTAGAGATAGGAGAGACTATTAATTTTTTGTCAGGAATTAGAAAAATATAATTTTTTTTCAGAAATAATTTAAGATTGCCTCTAATAAAAAATAATATTATTCACAATAAAAGAAGCTCTTAATAAGGGCTTTTTAGATATTTTTTATTTGAATTTGATGTCAAACTGTGTTAAAATAATATCTATGTTAATTAATGTAAGGGTTTTTCCTGATTCAAAGCAAGAAAAAATTATTAAAAAAACAGAGAATAGTTTTGAAATTAAAGTAAAAGAAAAATCTGTTCAAGGACAGGCCAATCAAGCTGTAATTAATGTTTTATCTTTGTATTTTAATATTCCCAATAAAAAAATTAAATTAGTTAAAGGATTTAGACAAAGGAATAAAGTGTTTAAAATATCGATTTAACTTATTTTAGAATTTTGGTATAATTAAAATGTTTTTTAATTTCAAGGTTCTCGACGAGCGACTTGTCCGTTTGCCCGCCTCTGGCAGGCCTCTGGCGGAAAGCGAGGAGAGGTTCTTATAATAATATTTTAATAAACATCGACATGGAAAATAAGAATAAAATTGGCATTATCGGCGGTGGAAATTTATATCATCTTGGGTTTTTAGATAAGGAAAAAATAAAAAGTATAAATACGCCTTATGGCGAGGTTTTTTATTTTTTACTAAAAAATACTCCTTTAATTTTAAGACATGGATTAAAAAGAAATATTCCTCCTCATAAGATTAATTACATGGCTAATATTTATGCGTTTAAAGATCTGGGTGTAAAAAATATTTATGCGTTTAATTCAGTGGGGTCTTTAAAAAAAAGGTTTAAGCCAGGAATTTTTTTGATTCCCGACGATTATATTAATTTTGACGTTATGAGTTTTTGCGAGCAAAAATGTAAATATATTGTTCCTGGTCTTTCTTTAGAAATAAGAAATAGGTTTATAAGTATTTGTCAAAATTTGGATTTAAAATTTCAGAGAAAGGGAATTTATTTTCAAACCAAAGGACCAAGGTTTGAAACAAAAGCGGAAATTAATTTAATCAAGAATTATGCAGATGTTGTTGGGATGACCATGGCCAAAGAAGCCACTCTTGCTAAAGAAATAGGTTTGGAATATGCCACACTTTGTTCTCTTGATAATTATGCGCACGGAATAATAAAACAGCCTCTAACCCAGGAAATGGTAGAACAGAATGAAAAAAAAATAAATATAAAAGTTAAAAAAATAGTTCAAGAAATTATAAAGATAGCGACACCAATACACTAATTCACGCGAATGACACGAATAAATATTCGTGTGGGCGCATTCGTGTAATGTTTGCCGCATGCAAACTTTGTGCTATTTGAGTGCTATGAGCCTTTTAATTAAAAATGTAATTTTAAAAGGAATAAGAAAAGATATTTATGTTAATAGCGGCAAGATTGAAAAAATATCTTCACGAATAAATAAAAAAGCCAATCAAAGAATTGACTGCAAAGGAGAGAAAGCGGTTTTGCCTGGGTTGATTAATGGACATACTCATGCGGGAATGATTCTTTTAAGAGGAGTGGGAGACGATATACCCTTAAAAGATTGGTTAGAGAAAAAAATTTGGCCGTTAGAAAAAAATTTAACAGCTGATGATGTTTATTGGGGGACAAAATTAGCTTGTTTAGAAATGATTAGAACAGGAACAACCTGTTTTAATGACATGTATTGGTTTAATAAGGCTTCTGTGCAAGCAATTAAAGAAATGGGCATTCGGAGCGTAGTGGGATTAGTTCTTTTAGATTTTGATTCTAAAGGAACCAAAGAAAATTTAGAGAAGTTTTGGAGAATTTTTCAAAAAAGAAAATTTAAAACAATAAGTTTTTCTATAGCCCCTCATGCTATTTATACAGTTAGTCAAGAAAATTTAATTTGGGCTAAAAATTTTGCCCAGAAAAATAATTTAATTTTACATCTTCATTTATCAGAAACAGAAAAAGAAGTTAAAGATTGTTTAAAAAAATATAAACTTAGGCCAGTCGAATATTTAGATAAAATAGGTTTTTTAAATGAGAATTGCGTCCTTGCCCATGCGATTTGGTTATCAGACAAGGAAATAAACATTTTGGCTAAAAGAAAATGTACAGTTGTTTATAATCCCTGTTCTAATATGAAGTTATCCTCTGGTATTTTTCCTTATGAGAAATTGAAGAGAGCTAAAATTAATATTTGCCTTGGAACAGATGGACCAGCTTCTAATAACAATTTAGATTTATTTGAAGAAATGAAAACAGGAGCGCTTTTACAAAAGGTTAATGCTATGAATCCAGTTATTGCTTCTGCTGCAGAGATGTTTAATACAGTAACAAAAAATGCTGCTAAAGCTTTAAATATAAAAATTGGTCAAATTAAACAGGGGGATTTAGCAGATTTAATTTTAATTGACTTAAATCATATATCGTTAATACCAGGACATAATTTAATTTCTGATTTAGTTTATTCTTGTTCCGGGGACTGTGTTTCTGACGTGATTTGTCATGGTAAAATTATAATGAGAGAGAAAAAAGTGAGAGGAGAAAAAGAAATTCTTGTCCAAGCAAAGAAAAGAGCCAAGAAATTATTAAATAGATAAAAGATTTTTAATTATGGAGTGTCAAAAAGAAAAAAATCTAAAAAGTTGCCCTTGTACTTATCCTGGATGCGAAAAAAAGGGAATTTGTTGTGAGTGTTTAAGACATCATCTACAAAAAGATGAGTTACCAGGTTGTTGCTTTTCTTCTGAAGCAGAAGCAAGTTATGATCGTTCAATAAAAAAGTTTATTGAAGATCATAAAAAAAGTTATTAACAGGTTGATGCATTTATTTTTCTGAAAATAAGATTATAATAAATATATAAATAGAGTTATTGTTATAAAATTTTTGTAATAAATAATTTCTGAAAGGTCGCGATTTAATTTAGTAAATAAAAAAATTATGGCCAAGAAAAAAGTCATTAAAAAGAAAAAAGTTGCTAAGAAAATGCCTGCCAAGAAAAAAGTCGTTAAAAAAAGAAAACCTGCCAAGAAAAAAGTCGTTGCAAAAAGAAAACCAGCAAAAAAAAGAAAAAAATAAGAAAATCAGTTTGGAATTAAAGAATAGTTATTTAGGAACAGAGGTTAACCTCCGGAGATTTGTTTCTCTCAATTTTAGACTGGCACTTTTTAGAAAGTATGAACCCCGTTAGAAATTCTATATAATTTAGAATTTCTAATGGAAGTTTGTTTAATAAGAATCTATGAACATTTCTAACGGGGTGAACAAAAATTTAGTCTTATTCCTTATTTTTATATTTATTTTTCTTTCTCTAGTAATTTTATTTTTTTTGAAAGTTAAGACAAATATTTTTGATCAACAATCTAATAAAAAGGGCCAGTCTATTTTTATTATAAAAATCAATAATATTAATTTAGAAGTGGAGGTTGCAGAAACTTTTAAAGAAAAAGCTCAAGGGCTTTCCGGGCGTGAGCGCATTTTAGACAACCAAGGAATGCTTTTTGTTTTTAAAACACCTGGTCGCTATCCTTTTTGGATGAAAGGGATGAAATTTCCTATAGATATTATTTGGCTTGACAAAGACTTAAAAATTGTTGAAATTAATAAAGAGGTTCAACCAGAGTCATTTCCTGAATTATTGCGTCCGTCAACGCCCATTCAATATGTCTTAGAGGTTAAGAATGGTTGGGTAGACGAATACAGTGTTAAGCAAGGAGATCAATGTTCCCTGATTAATTATTAACAAAAATATATTTAATAATAAGAACCTGACTTCGTCAGAACCTTGAAATTAAATTTTTATTGTATATAAATTAGAGTAATTTAATTATAAAATTATGTTAGAAAAAAATATTACTGTTTTAAGTCAATACAGTTTACTAGATAATAATTTAGAAAATATTTTAAAAGCAGTTATTGTTTTTTTGATATTGCTTGGTTTATTTAAGATTTTTCAAAAAATTATTTTAAAAAGATTAAAAAATTTAGCCCAAAAGACAAAAACAGATATTGATGATACTTTAATTCAAATTTTTAAATCCATTAAACCTCCTTTTTATTCTTTTATTGCTTTTTATTTAGCAATTCAAATTTTGTTTATCGGAAATATATTCCAAAAAGTTATTAATATTGTCTTAACTGTTTGTGTCGTTTATCAGGTTATCATTAGCTTACAGGTTTTAATTGATTATTTAATAAAAAAAAATCAAGAAAAGGAAAAGACTAGGGAAACACAAGGTGCTTTTATTCTTTTGGGGAAAATTATTAAAGGTGTTTTATGGACAATAGGTTTTTTATTAGTTTTATCTAATTTAGGGGTAAACGTTAATTCTTTAATTGCTGGTTTGGGAATAGGTGGTGTGGCAATAGCCCTAGCTTTGCAAAATATTTTAGGAGATTTATTTTCCTCTTTTACAATTTATTTTGATAAACCTTTTGTGGTCGGAGATTTTATTGTCATAGGGGAACAAATGGGTGTTGTTAAAAAAATCGGTTTAAAAACGACAAGGATTCAAGCTCTTCAAGGGGAAGAGCTTATTTTTTCAAACAATGAATTAACTTCTGCAAGAATTCAAAATTTTAAAAAATTAAAAGAAAGAAGAATAGCCTTTACCTTTGGAGTAGTTTATGAAACTTCAATGGAAAAGATAAAAATCATTCCAGAAATTATTAAAAAGATTATTGATACAGTTGATAAAGCACGTTTTGATAGAGCTCATTTTGTTCAATTTGATAATTCATCTTTGTCTTTTGAAACTGTTTATTACGCCGAAAGCGAAGACTATAATGTTTATCGAAATATTCACCAAGAAATTTTATTTAAAATTAAACAGACTTTTGAAAAAGAAAAAATTTCCATGGCTTATCCCACTCAAACATTGTATTTTAAAAAATAATTAATATTAAATTTAATGGAACAATTTTTAATTGAAAATCCCTGGGTTATATGGTTAGCTCTTGCTTGGATTATTCCTTGGAAAGGGATAGCTCTTTGGCATGCGGCTAAGTTAAATCATAAATGGTGGTTTATTGCCCTTTTGATTGTTAATACTCTAGCAGTATTAGAAATTCTTTATATTTTTATTTTTAGCAAGGTCAAGGAAAAACAAAAAAACTAAAAATTATTTTTTAACATAGAGCAGATCAGTAATCGGATCTGTTTTTATTTACAAATTTTTGTTAATATAAAGAGTGTTCATGAGAACATTGGAACATTAGAACATTTGAACATAAAAATACAATAAGAAAAAATTTTGTAAAACAAAATAATTATGGAAATAATAGAAATTTCTAATAAAGATATTTGGAATAATTTTATTTTTTCTAATACAAAGAAAACAGAAGGCGAATTTTTACA
>JAHIMV010000106.1 GCA_018896315.1 Patescibacteria group bacterium
ATAAATTCAACAAGTATCATATAATGTATTATATCCAATTGGATATAAAGATGTCAAGTAAATATTGTGGATAACTTTCTAATAAAAAATCCCCACAATCCAAAAAGAATATAGAGACTTTAACGTATATTTAAGCATTTTAACCATATAAAATAACACAAACTCGGGGGCAGGGTTATCCTACGCTCTTCGAGCTTCGGAATACCAATTCTGCTCAGGGATATTTAGAATACTTAGACACCGAGTGTCTAAGTAAGTGTCTAAGTAACTTAAACTACTAAAAACTATAAACTCGGGGGCAGGGATTCGAACCCCGATTAGTGGAGTCAAAGTCCACTGTCCTGCCATTAGACGACCCCCGAACGTATCATTAAAACATTATAACATTGGAACATTTAAACATTTGTAAGGTTAACAAATTTTTTTATTTTCGTCCACCTCTCCATTTAATAAAGAATTTTAAAGCGCTGCTAATATGAACCCATGTAATCTTGGAAAACAAAGAGACAAGAGCCGACCTATCTGCTGAAAGCCGACGATGAAAATGAATCATTTGGACTTTGGGGAAATAAACTACTTTATATCCAGCCTGCCAAACCTTTTTAGCCAAATCAACATCTTCAAAATAAAGAAAATAGCGTTCATCAAAATAGCCAACCTTTTCCAAAACCTCTTTTTTAATCATTAAACAAGCCCCAATTAGCCAATCAACCTCTTTAATTTGCTGATGGTCAAAATCAAGCATTAAATAACGAGCTAATTCTTTTTTAAAACCAGGTAATTTGCCTAAAAAAGTTCTTCGAACAGCCGGAGTAATCAGTTTAGGAAAATTATAACAAGAATTTTGAACTGTTTTGTCAGGATTTAGTAATTGCGGCCCAACCATGCCTGCTTTTTTATTCTTTTGCAAATACTTAATTAATTGCTCAATAGAGTTTGGCAAAACAATAACATCTGGATTTAAAATCAAAACATATTTACCCTTTGCCAACTTAATAGCCTGATTATTGGCCTGAGCATAACCGTTATTTTGACTATTCAAAATAACCTTAAACTTTAAACTTTTCACCCTGTTAAATTTCGCCATAGGCGAACCTGCTTTGCAGGATTTAACAGGGTAAACTTTAAACTTTGATAAAAATTCTTGACTGCCATCATTTGAATTATTATCAGTGATTATAATCTCATAATCTAATTTAAGACCAGCCTCTTTTAAACTTTTTAAACAGTTTTTTAAAAGGTTTTTATGATTGTAATTAAGAATAATGATTGATAACATAGAAATTGATGCTAATATACGAATGTATACGAATTATACTAATACTATGCTAATAAGGTTTATAGAAAATAAATATTTTATTCGTATTATTAGTATGAATTAGTATATTGGTATCGCGTTTATTCTATCCACTTTCTCATTTGCTTGGCATCAACCTTGGCATTTTTCATAATTATTTTTCTTTTCTTATACATCTTGGCCAAATTTTTCCAAAAACAAAAACTGACTTTTAATAAAACCTTTGGTTTGGTAAAAAGCAAATAAATTCTTTTACCTAATTGATAAAAAAAAATTACAAAAAAGTGGTAAAAAATATTTTTTAAATAACTATTTTTTAACAAAAGCCAAAGATGATTACGATAAGAAAGATATTCAATTGTTTTTGACCGCTGCCAATGAAGTTTGGCTAACTCAAATAAACCAATGTTCTCTTTTCCTCCCACCCCCCGATAATGATAAGCTTTGGCTTGAGGAACATATAAGCAGGGCCAGGCCTTTAATTGTAAACGCCAGGCCATGTCCATGTCTTCTTGATAGGCAAAAAAATCTTCATCAAAATACTCCCAGTCGCTTCGCTCCTTTCCCTTACGAATTACGAATTTAGACGAATTACGAATAATTGGTAATTTTACATCTTCTAATGCCTGGCGGCGGTACAAAGCACAAGCGCCAGAGACGCCAAAAACATTTGTTTCTTTATCATATTGTTTTTTGTCTTTTTGTCTTTGACCCCGATCAATAATATGACGATTTTTAAATATTTTAAAACCAGTTGTATCGATAATGTCTGTTTTAATTTTTTCTTCAAGCTCCACATCACCGGATTTAATTCTTAGTAATTTACCAGCAAAACTGCCAATCTTTTTTTCTTTAACTGCCTTTCTCATTAGCTTGGTTAAAAAATCTGGTTCTAATATAACATCAGGATTTAAAACTAAAACAAATTCAGATTGAGCCAAAAACAAACCTTGATTATGAGCCCTGGAAAAACCAAGATTCTTATTATTCTGAAATATAAAAATCTTAGATGTTTTTTTGAATTTTTCTTTGATTTTTTCTTTTGAATAATTCTTTCTAATAAAATCAACCGTTTTGTCATTTGAACCATTATCAATAATCAAAACAGAAAAACTTTTAAAAGTTTGATTAAAAACTGAATCAAGACATTCTTTTAAAAACTTGAGGCTATTCCAAGTAACGATTTGTATTATCAATTTTGAATTCATTTTCTTTAATAGATATAATTATAACTGCGGTTATAACTAAGTAAAAAATACCAATAGGATGGAATAAAAACGGACCAGTTAAGCTAGCCATGATTAAACTAGCTAAACCGGCTAAAAGACCAATAACTAATCTTTTTTCAAAAACATGTCTTTTTAATTTCTTAATTGTTTGCCAGCCTTGATAAAAAATAGAAAGCAAAACCAAGGCATAAGTAACTAAACCAAACAAACCTAATTCTACCCATATTTCCAAATACCCCCAATCTAAATGAAAAGTAGTTTTATCCTGCCCAGTTAATAAATCTGTATATTCCACTGTAGCCCCCAAACCTTGGCCAAAAATTGGTTGTTGCTTAATCTTGTTAATTAAAACCGGTAAAATAGTCATTCGAGTTAGAGAACTTGTTTCTTGATTTGGAGAAATAATTGTTCCAAGTCTATCTTTAAAAAACCCTAAGCCTTGCAAAGCTGCTCCCCCACTAACCATGCCAAAAAGTAAACCAAACTCAGCTATTAAAATAAAAATAACTAAGCAAGAAAAAATTAACCAGCGTTGCCAATTAATTCCTTTTAATAGAAAAATTAAACCAATTAAAATTCCTAAAAAATAAGCGCGGGAAAAATTAATCAAAAGAATTAAACTAGCCCCGATACTTAAATAAATTAAGTATTTTTTGTATTTATCTTTAAACTTTTTTTTATTCTCAATTAAAAAACTCAGAAAAACTAAAAATAAAGGTAAAATTAACAAATGAGCTGAACTAACAATGCGGAAAAATCCATTACCCGTGTCTGTGGCCTTACCAACAACAACGCTACGCCACCACCAATAAAACTGGTCATGAACCTGAGCCAAATTAGTGACAAATAAGATAAAAACAATAATGGTTAAAATACTTAGACTAATTACCGCCGCCTGACTCATTTTAAAAACATTTTTAACAAACTCTCGTTTTTTAAAAATATCAATTAAGGGAAAAATTAAAAACAAATAAGAATAATTAATAAAATCTTTAATAGCAAAAATCGGTTCGTGAGCAATCATTCCTTGGAGCAAGCCCAAGATAATAACAAAGAAAAAAACCAAAAATAAGACCAATCCTGGTGATTCAATAAACTGAGCAAAAAATCTTCTTTGTTTTTTATCA
>JAHIMV010000107.1 GCA_018896315.1 Patescibacteria group bacterium
AACTATTTTAAAATTGGTCCTGATCAAAGAGAAGTAAAAAAGAAATTTGATTTTAATCTTTTAGATATTTTAAAAGATATTTTTACTACTGATGAAAAAAAACGTTTTGATCAACTTGTTTTAGAATACAGGAGGAATGTTAAAAAAATATCTCCAGATAATTTTAAGCGCGAATTTGAGCGCTTGGTTATAGAATTAAGCTGGAAATCGTCTTCTATTGAAGGAAATACTTATACTTTATTAGAAACAGAATTTTTAATTAGACAGAATAAATCAGCGCAAGGACATAAAAAAGAGGAGGATATTATGATTCTAAACCATAAGAAAACGTTGGATTATATTAGAGAAAATACTTCTTCTTTTAAACAAATGACTGTTGCTAAATTGGAATATATACATTTTTTATTAACTAAAGATTTAAAAATTGCTCAGGGATTAAGAAAAGCACCAATTGGTATTACTGGTACTGCTTATCGTCCATTAGATAATATTTTTCAAATTAAAGAAGCATTAGAGAAAACATGTGAAATAATTAACAAAGAAAAAGATGTTTTTTACAAAGCGGTTATTTTAATGCTTATGATTGCCTATATTCAGCCATTTGATGATGGGAACAAGCGCACAGGACGACTATCAGCTAATGCTATTTTAATGGCTTATAATGTTTGTCCGCTTTCTTATCGCAGTGTCAGCGAAGAAGAATATAAAAAGGCGGTAATTCTGTTTTACGAACAAAATAATATTAGTTATTTTAAAAATCTTTTTATAGAACAATTTGAATTTGCTGTTAAGAATTATTTTCGTTCAGAATAATGTATAACAAAATAATAATTTTTATAAAAAATAGGGACGCCACTATTTTTTAAAAGTTCTTTATTAAGCCAAAGCCAAGTGAGAAAAATTGAGAAGCCGAGCCTCTCAACTTAAAGAGGAAATAAAAGTTATAAAAGTTTGGGAGCTCGGCTTCCAAGTAAAAAACCCCGAAAATTTAATTGAGAGATAATTTAAAATTGTAAACATAAACATGTTAAAAAATAAAGTTATGAAAAAACAAGAAAATAATTACGCGTATATTGATGGCGCTAATTTACATAAAGGCATAAAAGAACTTGGTTGGAAATTAGATTATAAAAGATTTAGAATTTGGCTGTCTGAAAAATATGGCGTAGTCCGCGCATATATTTTTATTGGTTTAATATCTAAATACAAAGATCTATATACGTATTTACAGGAGTCTGGATTTACTCTTATATTTAAAGAGGTAGTATATGATGGATCTGGCAAGCCAAAAGGTAATTGCGATGCTGATTTAGTAAAAATGAAAAAGCCCCCGATGTGGACGAAACCGCATAAGGGTCTTTTTCGTAGTGATATTTTAAATATAACAGAATAATAATAAAAGTCAATAAGTTGTCCACAGGTGCAGCATGATTGACATAAAGGGGGATTGACCCCGAAAAATGATTCTCTGAAGCGGCTTTATTAAGCGGAGTTTTGGGACAAAAATTCAAAATGACAAAATTTTGACCAAAACAAAACCTGAAAATCTAATTGAGAAAAAAATATAATTTAATTTGGGGACTGTTCCCCTAAGTTGGCTCTCTGAAACTCGCTTCAGTAGAGGATTTTAAATGAAAGAAGAATTTTTATTGCAATAACATGAGCAAACAAAGAAGTTGAAAAGTATGATTAAAAATCATACAAAAGATAAAAAAGATAAAATAGATAAAATCGTTTTAGTTGGTGTACTCAGAAATAAGCGCGACCTTAATATTCTTTTGACTGAAAAATGGTATCGAATTCCAGTAGCCCATGCGCCGAGGCGGCAATTCAATTACCTCGCTTTTTATCAGCCCGCTCTATTTGGTCGCCAGGGAAAGTGCATTCGGTATTATGCTCGTGTTTTATCGTCTCGGAATTTAAAAAAATCAAATTCCGACAGCTCTCAACCTTCAGTTGAGAAGCTGGACCAGATAGGCGAAGGAGCCGAGACGACCCAGCCTAGAAAAAATTTTGTGGGCTGCCCGAAGGGAGATAGTGCACGAGCGAAGCGAGCGTCTATCTGGAATTATCAAACTATCAAAAGGAGAGATTTGCTGCCAGATGAGCCAGATCATCCGAGAACTCATGATTATTATTTCCGGGTTCGGGTTGGTAAAATCAAGAAACTACCTCGGCCAATCAGGAATATAATACCGCGCCGCGTTTCTTTTGGTTTTACCACATTGAATCATTTATTAAAATCAAAGAACATTTTACAACTTTATAATATTGCTCCAACCGAACAGATCGTAGAACATGGGTTGAGGCGAGCCAATATCAAAGCAGTTGCCCAATACTATGTTTTAAGCGGCAAAAAACGATATTGTCTTGATTTTGCTGTGTTTTGCAAGCAAGGATCGATTGCTGTTGAGTGCGACAACATAAAGGCTCATTCCAGTCTAGGTCAGCGAGAGAAAGATAAAATAAAAAATACTTTTCTTAGGCGGCGCGGTTGGACTGTTATTCGTTTACCAGAACACGATATTGTTTCTGACTTAGAGAGCTGCATTGTAAGAGTAAAAAAAGCAGTCCGGAAACTTGGTGGAGCGCTTTAACACCCGATATTAAACATACCATTAAGAAATAAATAAAAATCTAAAAATTTAATTATGAAATTAAGTAGTCCGGTTTTTAAAAAAATAGGGGACGGTTTTCAAAATGAAGTTAGTTTAACAAGAATAAAAACAAATGGATAGAATACTTTTACAAAAATTAAAGGATTGGAGAAATAATATTGCCCAGAAAGAGAACATAGAACTCTTCCGCGTTCTTCCTAATAAGACTATTGAAAATATTGCGCTAACAAAACCATCCACCAAAGAAGAACTTTTAGCTATCAAGGGCATTAAAGACAAAAAATTTAATAAATATGGAAATGATATATTATCATTGGTCAATGGGAGTCAAGAAAATGTTGAGCCGGTTTTAGATGTTGAAATTGGTAATATTAACAACAAAGATAAAAAGCCATATACAGTGAGCAACTACCTTAACTTGCTCAATAGTAAATTGCGGGAGCAAAAAGCGCGCATTCAGGGAGAAATCAGTAGCTTAGAAATTAGAGAAAATTATCTATTCTTTTCTTTAAAAGACAAAGATGATAAGAGTGTTCTTAAATGTTTTATGTGGAAGAGTGATTATGAGTTGTGCGGGGTTTTATTTGAAGAAGGGTTAGAGATTATAGTTGAGGGATTTTCAGAGGTTTATAAACCAACTGGCCGATTGAGCTTTAGGGTGTCCACAGCCGAATTGGTTGGTGAAGGGGCTCTTAAAAAAGCTTATGATCAACTAAAGAAGAAGCTTGAAAAAGAAGGATTATTTGCTGTAGAAAGAAAAAAATCTATACCAGAATTTTCTCAGAAGATTGGATTAATAACTTCTGAAACAGGCGCAGTTATCCATGATTTTTTAAATAATCTTGGCAAATATGGATATCAAATTAAATTTGTCAGTTCAAGAGTAGAGGGGCAGGTTGCTGTGCGGGATTTGCTTTCTGCTATTAATTATTTTAACAATAAGGATATTGACGTGCTGGTTATTATCAGGGGTGGCGGAAGCCTTGAAAGCCTTCAAGCGTTTAATAATGAAGTATTAATTAGAAGGATTGCTAGTTTTAATATTCCAATCATATGTGGGATTGGACACGAAAAGGATATTCCTCTTGCCTCATTAGCCGCGGATTTAATGGTTTCCACTCCTACTGCCGTCACTGTAGCTTTAAATAAGTCATGGGAAGCAGCATTAAACAATTTTCAGATTTTTGAGCAGGAGATTATTAATAAATACCAGCGGTTATTGGCTAATAGTAAACATAAATTAGAGATATTGATCCATGAATTAATATCAAGATCCAATTTTATTTTTAAAAGATTTGAAGAACTCAAATACCAGTTAAATAATAAATTAATGGCACTTGTTTATATTTTAGAAGATACTAGGAAAACATTGAATCGTTTTCATGGTCTACTTTTAAGCAATTTTCAAAAAAACGTCAATTGGCTAAACGATTATTTAAATGAGGCTGAGGGACGGTTAAAAATTTTTAATCCAATAAATCAGTTAAGATTGGGTTATAGTATTGCATCAATTAAAGGGAGAGTAATAAAGAGTATAAAACAAGTTAGACAGGAAGAGGAAATTAATATTCAAGTTTCTGATGGAGAAATAAAATCTAAAATTAAAAATATTATAATTCCAAGAGGTGAATCAAACAAGAAAATGTGATTTTCTTGTTTGTGAAACTCAAAGGAATTTCAAGCTTTGCTTATTACTAAAAAACATATTTAATATGATTATGGACCCCGTTAGAAATCCATTTGATGGGGTTCGTATAAAATAATTTTTTATAGATTAATATGACAAAAAAAATTTCTAACGGGGTGGACAAAAATAAACTTAAAGATTCATTAAAAAAACTTGAGAAAATTATTGAATGGTTTGATAGCCAAAAAGAGGTAGATGTAGAAGCAGGACTTGAAAAAGTTAAAGAAGGGACGACTTTAATCAAAGCTAGCAAGGAGCGATTAAAAGAACTTGAAAATGAGTTTGAAGAAGTTAAAAAAGAGCTTAAAGAAGAAATTGAATCGGATATAGAGTAGATTAATATGCCTCAAAAATTAACCCACAAATCAAAACTAATCTTTTATCCTAAACCGCCTTTTCATTTTGATGCTAGTTTGCATAAGCCTTCTCATTTTCCTTCTTCTGATAATACATGGGTTTCTGGGGTTTATTGGATAACTATGTTGTGGCAGGGGCGTTGTTTGGGGTTGAGGTTGGAGAATAAAGGTTCTGTTTCTGTTCCAAAGGTGGTGATTAAAGTGTTTTCTAATGGGAAGCTGAGTGCTTCTTTTTTAAAAGGTTTAAGGCCAGAGTTGATCTGGCGTTTTAATTTTGATGCTGATTTAGAAGAGTTTTGTCGGTTGTTTAAGGGTGATAAGGTTTTGGGTGGAGTTATTAAGAAATTTAAAGGGATGAGGCCGGTGGCAGCTAATTCTTTTTATGAAACCCTTGTTATATACATAGTCCTTCAAAATGCTTTTGTTGGTCGTTCAGTCCAAATGTTAGAGAATCTTTTTAATACTTATGGGAATAAACTAGAATATGATGGTAAGGTTTTATCTTGTTTTTGGGATCCAGGTAAAATAGCTAAAAGTACTGAGGAGAAATTAAGGGAATTAAAGCTGGGTTATCGGGCAAAGTTCTTACTAAAGCTTTCAGAGCAATTTAGTAGAGGGGAAGTAGATGAATTTCCTTTAAGAAAGGCAAGTAATGAAGAGATTGAGAAAGAGGTATTAAAGATTTATGGGATTGGGCCGGCTTCAATAGAAAATGTGCTTTTTGAAGATTTTTATAGATATGATTATTTTTCTTGTATTCCTCCTTGGGAGCAAAAGATATTATCTAAGTTATTGTTTAATAAAAAGCTAGTTTCTGTAGAAAAGATTTTTAAAAGAGCGGAAAAGTGGGGAAAATACAAGAAATTAGCCATTCATTACATCTGGGAAGATATTTTTTGGAAAAGAATGTATTCTAAGGTGGATTGGCTGGAAAAGGAAATTAGGTTATGAGGTTATTAAATAAAATTGTAAATTTAAAAAATTGGGAAATTGAGTTTCAACAAAGGAACTCTCATCCAATTATTATGGCCGATCTTTGGTGTCGGTCGTGTTTTAATAATTTTAAACAAGAAATTAATCTATTGGTAGGCAGAACAGATTATCTTTTTACCGCCACCAGTAAAGGCTATATTAAAAAAATCCAGAAAAAGAAAATACTTAAGGCTTTAAAAAAAGCTTGTAATAATGAAAGATACCTTAATTATATATATCAAACAACCTTAAAAAGAATTAAGGAATTAGAGATTATCACTAGGAAGATAAACAAAGAAGTTGTTAAAGAAAAAATTAGTTCTGAGAAATTAGTTGATTTGTGGCAGGAATTTGATTTATTGTTTTTATCTGTTATTCCCTGGTTTTTTATTCCTTGGTATGTTACTGAAGAAAACATTATCACTGATAAGGTTAAAAAAAAGCTTTTAAAGCATAAGGGAAAGATTGAGTCTATTACTGATTTTAATAATGCCTTAATATTATTAATTAATCCGGTTAAAAAAGCTTTTTTTCAGAAAGAACAAAAAGATTTTTTTAAACTGGTAGATTTTGCCAGAAATAAAAATGATTTTGAGACAAATAAATATTTTTTAAAACAAGCGAGTGAATATTTAAAACATTACGCCTGGATGAAAACATTTTTATTTCTACCAATAGAGCCATTAGGGTTAAATGAGCTTATCAAACGTATTAAAGAGGCAATTAAGGAAAAAACATATCAGGAATATCAATTACAAGAATTACAAAGGACTAAAAACAGAAGATTGGTTAATAGGCTGATTAGGTTATTAGAAAACGATAAGCAATTATTAAATTATATTAATTGGGCTCGTAATTTTGGCTGGCTGTTAACTATTAGTGTGGAAAGGAGTTTAAGGTCTATGTGTGATTTACATTCATTTTTTAAACTTATCGCCAGGCGTTTAAATATAGATTATGATTCGTGGGTATTATTAACTTCTCAGGAGATCATTAATGGATTAAAAGGAATTAAAGGTATAAGTAAAAAAGACATTGAAAAAAGAAAACAAGGATATGTATTTTTAATGGAAAACGGTAAGCCTACTTTGGTTGTTGGTATACAGGCTCAAAATTTGTCTATGGTTATTGATAAACAAGTTAATGGTTTAAATAAGAAAATAAAGATAATAACAGGACAACCAGCTTGTCCAGGAATTGTTAAAGGCAAGGTTAAGATAGTAAGGATGGCAAATGAATGTGGGAAAATAAAAAGAGGCGATGTTTTAGTCTGTTCAATGACAAGTCCTGATTATGTGCTTGCGATGAGAAGGGCAAATGCCATTGTTACTGATGAGGGTGGCTTATTATCTCATGCCGCCATTGTCTCAAGAGAAATTGGCAAGCCTTGTGTTGTAGGAACAAAAATAGCTACCAAAGCCTTAAAAGATGGTGATTTAGTTGAGATAGACGCTGATAAAGGAATTATTAAAAAAAGAAATTAGGTTATAAAAATACAGGTTGAACCTGGTTAGAGAATAAAAAGGCGAGGTTTACCTCGCTTTTTGCATTAATGCCCATTTTGTTTTTTGAAAACATTAATCCCTTGGGAGACATATTAGTCTTATTTTTAAAAGTTCTTTAGATTAGATTTTGGCGGTTAATTGGAAAGGCGATACATTCCCTAATATCATCACTGGCTTTAATCCATTTTAAAATTCGAGAAATGCCAAAGCCACAACCAGCATGAGGTACTGAACCATTTTTTTTCAATTGGTCGGTATACCAGGAAAAATCATCTAGAGAGCCACCTTTATCCTTAAGCATTTTAAACATTCGTGAGTTTTCTAAGCGGTATTTCAGGGTTTTTAAGTCATGCACTCTTTGAGCTGCCCCAACTGCTTCGCCAGCATAAGGAAGAATTAAGTCAGAACTTAATACATTACCCGGGTTTTTTGGATCAGGAATCATATTGAAGAACTTTTCTACTTCTATTTCTTTGCCATGATCCCAGAGCGGGTCAGGATAATGGGTGATAAAAAGCGGCTGGTTGTTAAAATGTTTAACCAAGATTTTCTCCTGAGCACTGGTAATATCATCGCCCCAGTTGATTTTAGCTCCTTTTTTCTGAAGCAGTTTAATTGCTTCACTATAGGTGATTTTCGGAAAGACCTTTTTTGTTTTAGCCAGTTCTTTTTGCCTAGCTTTGTTTAAGCCCATCTTTTTTAATTTTTGCTCAGACATTTTGCTTAAATCTTGAACAATGGCCCCAATAAAGCCTTCAATATACTGCATTAACCCTTTAAAATTACCAGCAAATTCTATTTCAATCATATAGAATGCTGTTAGATGCCGGTTATCAGCTTTTGGTTCAGCTCTAAAAGAATCACCACCGCAATAGACCTTTTTTAAAAGAGGGACTAAGGCCTCTAAGTAGAGTTGACCAGTTTGAGCTAAATAGGCTTTTTTACCATTAAACCATTCAAAATCATTATCTACACTGACTTCAAATAAGGTATTAATATTTTCGCAAGAACCGCTTGCTCTAACTACTCTAGGGACAACTATTTCTGTAAACCCCTGGTTTTCTAGATATTTTCTGCCTGATTTTAAGATTTGAGCTTCTAAACTGGCAATTGATTTAATACAAGTTTGAGTTTTTAACATAAAGGTTTTTTAATAGTTTTTTAAGTTTTTCGACCTTTTAAAAAAATTTCCGCCCTTGGCGGAGAATTTATTAACGGCTAAGCCGTAAAAATCTAAAAAGCAATCTTTTTTTCTTATATTTAATTTTACCTTGGAATTTAAACATAGATATTAAAAAAAGTATATCTTTATTTAATAAATAAATCAAGTAAGTTATCCACAGTTTATACTTGATATTAGTATAATATTTCAGTATAATATGAAAGATAGGTAAACAACTAAATTTATGAAAAAAGAAAAACGTATCGCTATTTTTAAAGGTAAAAAAATAAGACGTCATTGGGAAGAAAAACAAGAAAAGTGGTATTTTTCCGTAGTTGATGTTGTTATGGTATTAACTAATCAAACAGATTACCAGTTAGCCAGAAATTATTGGAAAGTATTTAAAAATCGTTTAAAAAAGGAAGGATCTGAAGTGGTTACAAATTGTAACCGGTTGAAATTGGTTGCTGAAGATAAAAAGATGCGCGAAACAGACGTTGCTGATACAGAAGTTATTCTGCGTTTAATTCAATCTATACCTTCACCTAATGCCGAGCCATTTAAGCTTTGGTTGGCTCGTGTGGGATATGAACGTATAGAAGAGACACATGATCCAGAATTAGCCATTAATCGAGCCCTTAATACTTATCTTAAAAAAGGTTATAAAAAAGATTGGATAAATCAACGATTAAAAAGTATTGAGATAAGAAAGGCGTTAACTGATGAATGGGAAAAACGAGGCGTAAAACAAGGCGATGAATTTGCGATTTTGACTGATGATATTACTTTAGCTTGGGTGGGCATGAGCACGCGCGAGTATAAAAATTTCAAAGGTTTAAAAAAGGGGAATCTTCGGGATAATATGACTAATCTGGAATTAGTCCTTAATATGTTGGCAGAAACAGCCACAACTGAAATTTCAGAAAAAAGAAAGCCCAAAAAATTTCTAGATAATCGTAAAGTTGCCAAAGAAGGCGGAGGCATTGCTGGTAATGCCCGCAAACAAATTGAAGCTAAAACTGGCAAGCGAGTAATAAGTAAATATAATTTTAAATTAGAGCAAAAACAAAAAAAATTAAAAAAAATAACCATATCAGGTATGAACCCCCGTTAGAAATTTAGCAGAGAGCCACTTCTAATCGGGGGTATTAACTAAAAACATATGAACAAAACTTCTAACGGGGTGAAAATATTAACCCCAAAACAAAAAATAGTATTACAGGCCATTAAAAAGTTTTTTTCTGAGAATGGCAAAATGCCAACAATAAGAGAATTAAAACAAGAAAATGCCAAATTAGGCTTGAAATTTAAGAGTTTGAGAAGCGTATTTTTGTATCTTAACGCGTTAGAAGAAAAAGGATTTATTAAAAGAGCTTCTCGAAGTAAAGGAATTGAATTAAAAGATTGTGCTAAAAAGAATTTTGTTGATGTGCCTGTTTTAGGAATGGCCAATGCTGGTACGCCGACATTTTTTGCAAAACAAAATATAGAAGGATATTTAAAGGTTTCTAAGGCATTATTAAGAAATAAAGAGGTTTTTGCAGTCAGGGTTTTTGGTGATTCTATGAACCTATCTGAGATAAATGGGAAAAAAATTAAAGAAGAGGATTTAATTCTTATTGACCAACAAACTAAAGACTTTAAAAATGGTGATAAGGTTTTAACGATTATTGACGGGTTAGCTACAGTAAAAGTGTTTAAAAAAATAAGTAAAAAGATGATTGGTTTATTTCCTGAATCAACAAATAAAAAACATCAGCCAATTTATTTAACACCAGCTGATGATTTTATTATTAACGGCAAAGTGATAGATGTTTTAAGTACATCTGGTTAATATACGGAAATTAGTATAGAATTAAATATATAGAAATTAAATTAATAAAAATCATTAATTATAATTATTATATTTTATGATAGACTTCAAAAATAAGGTCTTTTATAAAGACGCGAGTGATATGTCGGAAATTCCAAGTGAATCTATTCATTTAATAGTAACTTCTCCACCATATTTTAATATAAAGGATTATTCTAAGGATGGGTATCAGAATAATAGAATATCTGATAAAAAGAAAGGACAAATTGGTGATATCCAGGATTACAGGACATATATTCAGGCAATGTTAAAAGTTTGGAGGGAGTGCGAAAGAGTATTAAAACCAAATGGGAAATTAGTTATAAATGCCCCACTAATGCCAATGATTAAAAGAGATTTAAGCACACATTATAATAGACATATATTTGATATTAATGCCGACATTGAACATTCCATTCTAAATAACACTAAATTATTTTTATATGATATATATATTTGGAGCAGAACAAATTCCTCAAAAAGATTAATGTTTGGTAGCTACCCGTACCCAAGAAATTTTTATACTCAAAATACAAGTGAATTTATTACTGTATATGTAAAAGATGGAAAGCCAGATAATAATGTATCAGAAGAAATAAAAAATCAGAGTAAACTTACAGAAAAAGAGTGGATAGAATATACAAAGCAGATTTGGAACATGCCTATCCCGGCAAAAAACGATATCGCTTTTGGAAAACATTCGGCTATTATGCCCGAAGAAATAGTAAAGAGATGTGTAAAATTATTTACTTTTGTGGGCGATGTTGTTTTAGATCCGCTTGCTGGTTCAGGGACCACCTTAAAAGTTGCTAAAGAATTAGGCAGATATTATATTGGTTATGAAATTATGACCACGTACAAAAATGTCATCGAACAAAAATTAGCAAAGGCTAAATCCAAACAAAAACAAATATGTTAAAAGTAAATAAAATATATTTAATGGATTGTTTTGATTTTTTGAAAAAGATTGACGATAAAGCGGTTGACCTTGCAGTTATTGATCCCCCTTATAATCTTAGAAAAGCAAAATGGGATACCTTTAAATCTCATGATGATTTTCTTGACTTTACTTATAAATGGATAGATGCCCTTATACCAAAACTAAAAAGGAACGGCACTTTATATATTTTTAATACACCTTATAATTCAGCGTTTATTCTTTCTTATTTAGTAAATAAAGGTTTGGTTTTTCAAAATTGGATAACTTGGGACAAAAGAGATGGTATGGGCGGAGCGAAGAAAAAATATAGTAACGGACAAGAAACAATTTTATTTTTTACAAAAAATAAAAATCATGTTTTTAATTATAATGATATTCGTTTACCTTATGATTCAACTGAAAGAATTGCACATGCTAAAATTAAAGGGATTTTAAAAAATGGTAAAAGATGGTTTCCTAATCCAAATGGTAAACTTTGTGGAGAGGTTTGGCATATTACAAGCGAAAGACATAAAAATAAAGTAAATGGCAAGACCCCCAAAATGCCACATTTAACACCAAAACCGTTAGATATTGTTGAAAGAATAGTAAGAGCGAGCAGTAACAAGGGCGACATTATATTGGACTGTTTTATGGGAATAGGAACCACAGCGGTAGCAGCTAAAAAATTAGGTAGAAATTTCATTGGATGTGATTCCAGTAAAAAATATATTTCATTGGCAAATAAAAGAATAAAAACAGGTAAAATTTAATTTTATGGAAAAACTGAAACAATATTTTAAAAATTTAATCCGTCAAAATACTTATAGGGGTTGGCATTTAGTACAAGCAGAGAAAACTACTCACAAAAGCATAACTGATGCTCTTTTGGGGATAAAAAAATTATCTAATAAGCGTGGTTTTTTTGCAGCAACAGATGAAAATTTAAAAAAATTAAATAAGGAAATGAGCCGTAAGGGAAGTAGGGGTAGCGCTTTATCAATTAGAAAACAAGTTTTGGTTAATTTAGATACTTTTGGATTTATTAAGCGTTTTGATAAAGGTCAAAAAATGAAGGTTCAACTTACAAAAAAAGCTCAGGAATATTTAGATTATGAGAACAAAGAATTTTTTATGGATGATTTTTTATCTAACTTCAAAATGAAGAAGGATAGAATGACCTATTCAATAGTCCCTTATCCTATTTTGTTAAAAATGTTGTCCGATAATAAAATTCAGCAATTAACCTTTAAAGAATTCCAATATTTTGTTTCTGAAATTAAGAATGAAGGTGATATACAAGGAGTGATTGATTTAATTTTAGAATATCGTCAATTAGTGCGAGCGCAAAAAAATGAACTACATGAATTTATTAAAAAAGAATGTGACAAGATTACTAGTGAAGCCGAAGCCAATAAATTACCAAAAGAATATAAAAGAGATTACGAAAATTGGACAAATAATGCAAAACATTCTCTTGAATTTTTTAATTTGGGATCACAAATTAAATTCTATGATAATGAAATCCACTTATTATTAGGAAGTGATGAGTTTAAAAAGAAAATTATAGCCGATTTAAAAAAGATTCAAGAGACACCCATAGATAGGAAGCAAAAAGTTTATTTTAGGGATAAGAAGATAATGGATAACCTAAAAAAATTGTATGGGTATCATTGTCAATTTTGTGGATATAATTTTTCAAGAATTCCAACAAAAAAAGGTTTTTATATTGAAGCGTCGCATATAATACCAGTAAGCGAACAATCAAAATATAAAGATATTGATTTGAACTCCCCTAAAAATATTGTTATTACTTGCCCTAATCATCACAAGATGATAGATGTTTACTATCCAGAATTCAAAAAGCGCATCATTGTATTTGAAGATGGTAAAAAAGGACTAGAGACTACAGATGGGAGTGTTAGATTATTTTTAACTTTAAATGAGCATTTATAAAAGCCTGAAAATTTAATTAAGAAGCCATATGCCACAAAAACTAACTTGTGTTTCAAAATTAATCTTTTATCCTAAGCAACCTTTTCATTTTGATGCTAGTTTGCATAAGCCTTCTCATTTTCCTTCTTCTGATAATACATGGATTTCTGGGATTTATTGGATAACTATGGTTTGGCAGGGGCGTTGTTTGGGGTTGAGGTTAGAGAATAAAAGTTCTGTTTCTGATCCAAAGGTGATGATTAAAGTTTTTTCTAAGGGGAAGCTAAGTGCTTCTTTTTTAAAAGATTTAAGGCCAGAGTTGATCTGGCGTTTTAATTTTGATTCTGATTTAGGGGAATTTTGTCGGTTATTTAAGGATGATAAGGTTTTAGGTGGAGTTATTAAGAAATTTAAAGGGATGAGGCCGGTGGCGGCTAATTCTTTTTATGAAACTCTTGTTATATACATGGTCCTTCAAAATACTTTTGTTGGTCGTTCAGTCCAGATGTTAGAGAATCTTTTTAATACTTATGGGAATAAAGTAGAATATGATGGTCATGTTTTATCTTGTTTTTGGAATCCAGGTAAGATAGCTAAGAGTACTGAGGAGAAATTAAGGGAATTAAAAATGGGTTATCGGGCTAAGTTCTTATTAAAGCTTTCAGAGCAGTTTAGTAGAGGGGAAGTAGATGAATATTCTTTAAGAAAGGCAAGTAATGAAGAGATTGAGAAAGAGGTATTAAAGATTTATGGGATTGGGCCGGCTTCAATAGAAAATGTGCTTTTTGAAGATTTTTATAGATATGATGCTTTTTCTTGTATTCCTCCTTGGGAACAAAAGATATTATCTAGATTATTGTTTAATAAAAAGATGGTTTCTGTAGAAAAGATATTTAAAAGAGCTGAAAAGTGGGGGAAATACAAGAAATTAGCCATTCATTACATCTGGGAAGATATTTTTTGGGAAAGAATGCATTCTAAGGTGGATTGGCTGGAAAAAGAGATTAGGTTATAATATAGTTGAAAACTTAATTGAAAAAAAACAATAGAAGGCTTGTAAGACATAATAAATTATATGGTAAAACTAAATAAAAGTATTAATTTTAACCAA
>JAHIMV010000108.1 GCA_018896315.1 Patescibacteria group bacterium
AGAGAGAGAGAGAGAGAGAGAGAGAGAGAGTAAATTCTCCGCGGATTTTAGAATCCAAAATTTTATAAATACTGCTTTTTAGCAGTATTTTTTATTATTAAAAAGTTTAAATAAAAATTTATGACAAAAGTAATAAAAATTATATTAATCGTCATTATGTGTTTTGTGGTTGCTTATGGGATTAAAATCGCTTATGGCGTTTGGGTTTTTAACAATGTTTCAGCTGAAGATCAGTTAAAAATCATTGAGTCAAAATATGAGAGATGTTTGTCAGAAGGAGGAGATGATTGTGAAGATATTTTAATTTGGGGACTAAATAAAACATTAGAGACACAAGCGCAAGAGTTAATGGTTGTTGTTTTAGATAAAACTATATCAGAAGATGAGAGATGGTTTGCTTTGCAACTGTTTTACACATTATCTAAAAACGATGGTGAATTTTTAAGCAAAGAAACTGGCGAATTTTATTTTGCCATTGCCAATGATAAAGAAAACCCAAAGAGTTTGCGTGAAACAGCGGCAAAATATTTATTAGGAGCAAAAAGTAAAGATAAGGCTGTAAAAGAATTGCAGACTAAAGTGTTAGAATCCCCAGAAGCAAGTTCTGAATACAAACGAGAAGCAATTAAAGCAGTTGCAAGCTCGGGCGATGAGGACGCAATAGATATATTATTAAAAACATTGGAAGATACAGACCCTTCAATTACTCTTAAGGCAAGTGGATCTTTACTTGGCCAATGGCCTGAAATAAAAGACAGGGTCCCAGACCTTTTAAAATTCGCTTTTGATGAAACTAAACCGCTTTTAGCAAGAAGCGAGATTATTGGTTTGTTTGAAAGTTTTGCTATATATTATGATTATAAAGATTCTCAAGCAATTAAAGAATTGCCAGCTTTATTAAACCATTCTCATTATGGTATTCGTTCCGAAGTTGCAAGAACATTAAAAGTTTTAACAGGCAAAGAATATCAAATTAAACCAGGGACAGAAGACGAAGTTTTAGAAATGTTTGGATTAGAATAATGTAAAAATAAATTTTTTATGAAATTTGTTAAAAATAAAACAAAAATATTTTTTATATTGATTTTTATTTTATTTTTTAATCCCTTGATTGTTCAGGCAATGCCCAAAGGAACTATTTTATATAAAACATCTGAAAACGGTAAAATGTATGGCTATAATGATTATTATGAATTTTCTTTAATTCCAGGCAAAGCTCATTTTGGCGGAGTAGGTATTTATATTGGTAATGATAGATTAACAAAAGAACAGATGATCGTTGAAGTGGATTATAGCGGAGTTAGAATAATTCCAGCAAAATATTTTGTTGATTTAGATAAAGAAGAAAAATTTATTGATGCAAAAATACCAACTAGGTTTAATAAAATGACAGATCAAATACGTACTAACACAATAAATCAAATACTTAAAAATATTTATGCTCAAGAAGGTGAAGGATTTGATTTCACATATCATAAACAAAAAGGCCCGCAATCAGGGGACTGGACTCCAGCCGGGTTTATAGAGAAGATTTACGAAAGCGCGGAATCCCATCAGCTAGCGTATCATAACGTTTCAATAGGAGATGTTCTTACTTATTCAATTAACATCACTCAAGATGGTTTTGACAATGAATCAGAAGTTAATAAGCATCATGATGTTTTTTCTGAAAAATTTGAGTATTCTAAAATTCATACATTAAGCCAGGGAGATTTTTGGGAACAATTTTTTAACAAAGAAGTGCAAGACACGCTTAATCTAATAACTAATAGAGCAGAACAGGAACAAGATAGGTTGGAAAAGGATGATATGAAAAAATGGGAAGATGAATTAAATGGAAAAAAGGTTAAAGATAAAGATATAGCAGAAGATTATAATTATGCTGCTAATTTAGAAAAGTTTTCCAAAATAGCCAAGGGAATAAAAGATATTATCAATGTTACTATTTACGGACGTGAGTATGAGAAAAATAGATATTTTTTCTTTCCTTATACACAGTTCCAGCAAAAAACTTTAATGCATGTGGAAGTGGATCCTTCAGAAGTTAGTTCTCACGGCAAAGCAGAAGCGATTGGCGGACTCTCTTTAACACAGCAAAGAGTTATGATGACAACCGCGTTTTTTGAAAGATTAGTTTATGCTTTGGTAATTGAAAAAGGAAAAGAGGTAGTAATGAATTTTTTAGGAATAGGAAAAATAATTAGCAGTATTAATGCTGTAAAAGCTTCTATTGGCGTAGGAGAGGAGGGGATGCGGTTATTGAGCGGCGGCAATGTTGATATTGATACAGAAAAGATGCTTAAAAAAGCGCTTTCAAAAAATGAATATGCGCAAGCGGCTTTAAGTTTTAAAAAAGAGGCGGATGATTTTTATCAAGCAGGAATTGATGAATCTTTGGAATTTTTTGATTTAGTTAACAAAGGCCATCTTAAAGGACCTGAGTTTGATAGAAAAATGGAATTGGAATTGGCAAGAATAAGCGGAGAAGATGAAGAAATAATAGATACCAGGCCAATAGTTAGACAACTTGGGGACGTGATTGATATTACTCCGGTAAATAAGGAAGAGGAATTAGAAAAAGAACTTAAAAAATTAGAAGGCAAAAAAATTGAAGACATAGATTTACAAAAATTAAAAGAATTAATTGATGATTCTCCACAAGATTTAGAAAACAAACTTGATGAGGTTGAACCTGAACAAGAAGAGTTGGAAAAGTTAGAAGAGATTGAAAAAGTTGAAGAGCCCGAAGAGCCTTGGAA
>JAHIMV010000109.1 GCA_018896315.1 Patescibacteria group bacterium
AAGAATATAGGAAATTAAACCCTAACATTTCTGATAGAACCGCTCTTAATGATCTCAACGAATTAGTTAATAAAGACATTTTAGCTACAAAAGGTAAAGGGAGATATCGGTACTATATATTGCGATAATTTCGGATAGATTTCGGATAGATTTCGGATAGAAAAATGTTAAAAATTTATTAAAAATGTTATATTCACAAATAAAAAAGGAGTTACTAGCGAGCACATGGGCTGCGTTACACTCCGTGAATAAATATAACACACTTTAAAAAAGTGTCAATATAAGTAATAATTTTCTTATGGAAAAGATAAAACCAAAAAAACGAATCAAAAACTGGTAAACAAGTTTTTAGACCAAAATCGTGCCATTTCCAAATTTTAGCCTTGAAATATGCATCAATGGTGGGTTTCCAGAATGCACAAAATGGGGTCTGAACCCATTAAAAATAAATAATTGACAAATTTCTCATTTCGACTATAATAAAAGTTTGTTATTACTAACAGGAAACTTTTAATAAAAGTTTGTTATTACACTTATGAATTTTAAAACAATAATTAAAGAACAAAGAGAAGAACTTGAAAGCATAACGAAAAAAGAAAAAATAATTGAGAGAGAACTTTTAATCAAAACAAAAAAAGTTCTACTATATCCGAATACCCTAGTAATCACTGGAGTAAGAAGATGTGGAAAATCTATTTTTTCTTATTTGTTGGCGAGAAAAAAGAAATTTGGTTACATAAACTTTGACGACGAAAGATTAGAAGGGACAAAAACCGAAGATCTTAATAAAATCCTACAAGCATTTTACGAACTTTACGATGATATAGAGTATATAATTCTAGACGAAATACAAAATGTTAAAAAATGGGAACTATTTGTCAACAGATTAAGAAGAACAAAAAAGGTTATAGTAACTGGAAGTAATTCTGAATTACTATCAGGAGAACTGGCTACGCATTTAACAGGAAGATATATAGATATGACTCTTTTCCCTTTTTCGTTTAGAGAATTTTTACGCTTCAATCAAGTAGCGGAATCAAAAGCATATACCACAAAAGAAAAAGCAAAAATTTTGAAACTTCTTAATAAATACCTTAGATTAGGCGGTTTTCCTGAGGTAAACAAATTCGGGAAAATGATACTTATTAGAATTTATAACGATATAATCATAAAGGATATTTTATTGAGACGCAAAATCAAAAAAATAGATGAAATCAAAAAATTGGCAAAATACCTTATTACAAATTTTTGTCAGGAAACAACCTACAGTAAATTAGCAAAACTTCTATCTGTAAAACAAATTTCTACTATATCAAATTGGGTTTCCTATTTAGAGCAATCATTTTTAATCTTTAGATTAGAAAGATTTTCTTTTAAATTGAAACAACAATTTATCGCGCCAAAAAAATTCTACTGCATTGATAGCGGAATGATAAACACAATAGCTTTTAAATTTTCAGAAAATATAGGCTATTTTATGGAAAATTCTGTTGCCATGGAATTACAAAGAAAAAAATCATTAAATCCACTAACCGAAGTTTACTATTGGAAAAACCATCAACAAAATGAAGTTGACTTTGTTGTCAAATACAACAAAAAAATTACACAACTTGTCCAGGTTACCCATGCCACAAGTAAAGATGAAATCAAAGAAAGAGAAATAAAATCTTTAATTAAGGCAAGCGTAGAATTAAAATGCCGCAATCTACTCATTATTACTTCTGATTACGAGGGAAAAGAAAAAATCAACGGCAAAACAATAAATTTCATCCCTTTGTGGAGATGGCTACTTGAATAATTCCGAAATAATGAAAAATATATTAAAAACTGGTAATCCCCCACACCAAGCTTGCTTGGTAGTTGGGGGTAATCCCCCACACCAAGCTTGCTTGGTAGTTGGGGGTAAACCTCAATTCTAAAATATCTATGGCACAAAAAAAGCCAAAAAAGAGCCAAAAAGATTATTAAAAAAATGGGTAAAGCGAAAAATACATATTATGTATTAGTGACCGATTAGTGACCGATTAGTTAAGGCAGAACTGTAATTCATAGATTGAAAAAATAACCAATTAAGAATATAGGAAATTAAACCCTAACATTTCTGATAGAACCGCTCTTAATGATCTCAACGAATTAGTTAATAAAGACATTTTAGCTACAAAAGGTAAAGGGAGATATCGGTACTATATATTGCGATAATTTCGGATAGATT
>JAHIMV010000009.1 GCA_018896315.1 Patescibacteria group bacterium
ACTGAAATGTTAATTAGTAATGCAGGTGATTTTGCCGGAGCCACTTGGGAGGAATATAAAACAAGTAAATATTGGACACTAGAATCTGGTAATGGCGAGAAAAATGTTTATGTTAAATATCGGGATGAAGACTATAATGAATCTTCAGTTGTTTCTGATAATATTATTTTAGCAGAGGTATTAGCTGAAGCCGGAGAAAGAGATTTGGTTAAAACGGCTGATAATCCAGGAGTATATTTAATTTTAAATGGCAAACGTCATGTTTTCCCGCATTTTGCAGTTTATACTTCATGGGCTTATCCAGAAGACTTTTCAACTGTAAAGACCCTCTCCAGTGCTGACTTCAATACTTTTGCCGAAGGTGATCCAGTTCCATTTAAAGATGGCTCTATGTTCAGAGGCACCTCAGCTTCCTTGCACGGTAAAGCCGCTTCAGCAGTTTTCTATGTAGAAGATAGCAAACTCAGAGCAGTTAATTCAGGTGAAGTTTATCAATCCTTATTTAATGACCCGGGCTGGAGCTTGGTTACTTGGGTGCCAGACGATCTTTTATCCAAGTTTGAATATTCATTAGGGGAAAATCTTGTTTCAACAGCTCTTCATCCAAGCGGCTGTTTAGTTAAATATACTGATTCACCAGCGGTTTATTTGATAGAAAATGGCAAGAAAAGACAGTTTAATTCCTGGGATACCTTAGTAGACAATGGTTATCGCAAGAAAAAGATTCATATTATTCCTGCTTCAGAAATATATGTTACAGCTGATTCTATTGGCAGTTTAGCTGAATCTTTGACCACTCCAGTAATTGCTACAGCATTTCGCAATTAGGATTATTCCTGATATAGAAAAGCCCTTTTGTTCTCAAAGGGGCTTTTCATTTTGAATGGATTTGTTATAATAAGCGACACCAATACGCTAATTCACACGAATGACACGAATAAAATCTACAACTGAACTTATTTATCCAGATTTGTCTTATAAGATTACTGGTATTTTATTTGAGGTGTTTAAAGATTTAGGCGCTGGCTATCAAGAGAAATATTATCAAAGAGCGATTAGTATATCTTTAAAAGAAAATGGTTTAAAATTCAAAGAACAAGTGTCTATTCCATTAGAATATAAATCGCATAAAATAGGCAGGCTTATTTTAGATTTTTTAATTGAAGATAAAATTGTTTTAGAAATAAAAAAGGGAAATTATTTTTCACCAAGTAATATCAAGCAAATTAACGCTTATTTAAAAGCTACAGATTTAAAATTAGGTTTATTAGCTAACTTCACTAGTAGTGGAGTTAAATTTAAAAGAATTTTAAATATTTATTAGATTTTCGTATTTTCGTAAATTTTCGTATTTCGTAGTATGTTACGCATCACAGAGAAAATTCTCCTTCATCAAATTAAAAACGGCGATGAACAAGCCTTCACTATTTTTTATAATAAGTATAGGGTTAAAATTTACCGCTTTATTTATTTTAAAGTTTCTAATGAAGAAAAAGCAGACGACTTAACTAACGATGTTTTTATAAAAGTATTTCGTTATTTGCGGGACGGAGAAGATATTGAAAATTTTCAAGCTTTTTTATATAAAACAGCTCGTAATCTGGTAATTGATTTTTATCGGACCAGAAAACAAGAGGTTTCTTTAGAAGATGCTAAAGAAGTTGAGGCTGATATAGATGTTTCTAAAAACCTTGACACTAAATTAGACATAGAAAATATTGCCAAGGCAGTTAAGAAATTACCAGATAATTATAAAGAGATAATTATTCTAAGATTTATTAATAATTTTAGTTTTGACGAAATTAGTGAAGCCACTGGCAAATCTCATGGAAGTTGCCGGATGTTAGCTCACAGAGGCTTAAAACAGTTAAAAGAAATACTAGACAAATAGGATGTTTTCGTATTTTCGTAAATTTTCGTATTTCGTAGTCATATTATTGTGACATTTTTCTGCTTCCTTCGTCTAAATTAATGATATGTCTAGAACTGAAAGAGAGATTATTAAATCTCTTAGACAATTAGGAAAGTCTATCAAACAAGACCCTATTAAAGAAAAGGAGTCTTATGATATGCTTTTGAATTCTTTCAGAGAAATGTTTCCTCATAAAACAAAACTTACTTACAATTTTTATTTATCTTTAAAGCCAGTGGCAGTTAGCTTACTGGCTTTTGTTTTTATTTTTATAGCTGGTTTTGGCACAATTGCTGTTGCTAAAAATGCTGTTCCAGGAGATATGTTATATCCAGTTAAAAGAGTGGTAGAGAAAAGTCGCATGGTATTGGTATTTGATCAATCTAAAAAAGCTGTTTTACGCGCAGAGATTTTAACCAACCGCTTATCAGAAGTTTCAGTCTTAACAGAAAAAGCAAATAAAGGAGATAAAAAGTACGAGCTTGAACTTAATGTTTTAGCTCAAAATTTTACAAATGATTTAAAAGTTTTAACAAAACAAATTGGCGATCAAGTAGAATCTTTAGATGGTGAGCCTGCCGAACCACCGTTTCCCGACGAAGACTTACTATATATAGATGAACGAATGTTAGATAATGGTTCTTTGCCTATTGAAGACAATCGCCAGGTTTATACTGTAATGCCAAGTAAAGAATTAGAAAAACTTTTAGCTGAAACCAAAGAACTTTTGGCTGAGGAAAATTTAGCTTTGGCTTTTGTTAAATTACAACAGGCGGAAAAGCTGGTTGAAGAAAAAGAACCGGTTAGTGAACCAGATGTTGAGCCTGTCGAATTTTTAGACAGTGAGCCCGCCGAACTGCTGCCATTAGATGAAGAACCAATAGAGGATAACAATCAATCATCAATCATCAATCATCAATCATCAATCATCAATCAAACTGGTTCAGTCGGACAAATTTTATTAAAACAAGAAGATAAAGAAGTAGATGTACGTACAGGAATAGAGAGAGTAAAAGATCCCCGAACAGGAATGACTCGAGAAAAATAATTTTTAGAAACTTGGTTTCCCGTTGGAAACCGAGTTTCCTAGTTCATTAGAAATTTAATAGAATAATTAGAATAATTAGGTTA
>JAHIMV010000110.1 GCA_018896315.1 Patescibacteria group bacterium
AGGTGATCAAGAAGCCCAGCCATTTGATCAAGATTTTATTACCGCTTTAAAACATGGTATGCCACCGACAGCTGGAGAGGGAATTGGTATTGATCGTCTGGTTTGCCTTTTAACCAATACTCATAACATTAAAGAAGTGATACTCTTTCCTACTTTAAAACCAAAAGTTGGGTAATTAGGGATTAGGTACTTGGGGTATCCTTCGCTCTTTGAGCTACGGAATACCTTAGGGATTAGGATTTAAAATAATTTTTCATTTTGATTTTTAATTTTTGATTTTAGCGAAGCGCTTATGTTGGACATTAAAACAATTAGAGATAATCCAGAAAAAATAAGAAAAGCTTGTCAGGATAAGCAGGCTAAAGTTGATATTGATAAGCTTTTAACCCTTGATACACAAAGAAGAAAATTAATTAAACAAAACGAAATTCTAAAAGCCGAACACAATCAAATATCTAAAAAAATAGCTTCTCTTAAGGGAGAGGAAAAACAAAAATTAATTAATCATGCCAAGGAAATGGTTAATAAGATAGGTCAGGGAGACAAGGATTTAGGTAAAGTTGAAACAGAATTTCAAAAGATAATGTTTTCCATTCCCAACCCGGCCTTACCTGATGTTAAAGTAGGTAAAGATGAAGCAGAAAATGAAGTTTTATTCCAGTGGGGTAAAATTCCTAAATTTACTTTTAAACCAAAAGACCATTTAGTTTTAGGAGAAGATCTTGATTTAATTGATATACAAAGAGCAGGAAAAGTTTCAGGAACCAGATTTGCTTATTTAAAAAATGAATTAGCTTTATTAGAATATGGCTTGGTCCAGTTTGTTTTTGACTATCTAACTAATTCAAGGAATATTAAAAAAACAATCAATTTACACCGCCACGGCGGGGCAAGTCAACAATCAACAATCAGCAATCAGCCTTTTGTTCCCGTTGTTCCTCCGGCAATGATTAAGCAAGAATCAATGAAAGCAATGGGTTATTTAGAAAGGGGAGAAGATGAAGTTTATCAAACCAAAAAAGACAATTTTTATTTAGTCGGGACCTCAGAACAATCTATCGGTCCAATGCATACAAATGAGATATTAGATAAAAAAGATTTACCTAAAAGATATGTATCTTTTTCCACCTGTTTTAGAAGAGAAGCAGGATCTTACGGTAAAGATGTTAAAGGAATCTTAAGAGTCCATCAGTTTGATAAAGTAGAAATGTTTAGTTTTTGTTCTCCGGAAAAATCAACAGAAGAGCATAAATTTATTCTTAGCTTAGAAGAAAAATTAGTTCAGGCTTTGAAAATTCCTTATCAAGTAGTTAAAATGTGCACTGGTGATTTAGGATATCCAGCTGCGAGTAAATACGATATTGAATGCTGGATGCCTGGCCAGGATAAATATAGGGAAACTCATTCAACCTCAAATTGCACAGATTTTCAAGCCAGAAGATTAAATATCCGTTTTCGCAGCAACCAAGAAAAAATAGAATTTGTTCATACTTTAAATGGAACGGCTTTTGCTATCGGACGGATTTTAATTGCCATTATGGAAAATTATCAGCAAAAAGATGGTTCAATTAAAATTCCCAAAGTCTTACAAAAATATACTGGACTTAAACAGATTAAAAAAAGAAAGTAATGAACGAATTTTTCTTTTTTCTTTGGTAGGTATGACCGGCCAAATTTTTTGTTAAAACAAAAGACGTTATGAATAAATTATGGCAAATTGCTAAAAAAGCACCCGATGAATTTAAAGAAAAATTTCCGGAAATTAATCCGATAATTTTGCAATTGCTTTTTAGCCGCAATTTAGATACTCAAGAGAAGATTGATGAATTTTTATTGCCAGATTATTCTCAAGATCTTCATGATCCATTTTTATTACAAGATATGGAAAAGGCGGTTGATAGGATTTATAAGGCAATTGAAACAAAAGAAAAAATTGTTATTTGCGGCGATTATGACACAGATGGTATCACTTCTTCTGCTATTTTACTCACTATTTTTCAAAAATTAGGAGTTGAAGACATTACTACCTATATTCCAGACAGAGAAATAGAAGGTTATGGTTTAAGCGAGAAAATGGTTAAAGAATTTATTAAACAAAAAGTTAATCTGATTATAACTTGCGATTGTGGAATCACCAATAATAAAGAAATCGATTTAGCTAATCAAGCAGGAATGGAAGTAATTGTTACTGATCATCATTGTCAAGGAAAAGAGCTTCCTAAAGCTTTCGCCATTATTAATCCACAGGCAAATAGAGAAAAATATCCTTTTAAAACTTTGGCCGGAGTAGGGGTCGCTTTTAAGTTTACCCAAGCTTTATTGTCTGATACAAGGTGTGAGATAGAAAATAAAGAAGCAGCAGAAAAATGGCTGCTTGACTTAGTTGCTTTGGGAACAGTAGCTGATTATATGCCTTTATTGGGCGAAAATAGAACCCTTGTTAAATATGGCTTAGTTGTTTTAAATAAAACAACTAATTTAGGAATAAGATCTTTAGTAGAAAAAAGTGGACTAGAACTAGGCAATCTTAATACTGGGAACATAACTTTTCAACTGAGTCCAAGAATTAATGCGGCGGCTAGGATTAAACATGCTGACGAGGCCTTGAACCTGATTTTAGCCAAAAATCCTTTTGAGGCCGATGAATATGCTGAGCATTTAAATGCATTTAATTTAACAAGACAACAATTAGTTGAACAAACTTTTCGTAAAATTAAATCAGATATAGGAGATGATCCAAAAGAAATGATTTTAGTTTCTTTGGGAGAATATCCAAAAGGTGTTTTAGGTTTGTGTGCCAGTAGATTACTTGATAAATATTCTCGACCAGCCCTTGTTTTAACTAAAAGAAAAAATGAAATTATTGGTTCTGGACGTTCACTGCCAAATTTTAATTTACATCAAGTCTTATCTCTTTTAAAAAAATATTTGATTCGTTTTGGAGGTCATCCCGGAGCGGCTGGATTAACCATAAGTCCAGACAAATTTGAAGAATTTAAAAAAGAAATTTTAAAAATTGGAAAAAAACAACTAAAAAAACAAGATTTAGTCTCTAAAATTAGAATTGATGCCCATGTTGAATTAAATGATATTGATTGGTCTTTATACGAAGAGTTAGTTAAGTTTGAGCCATTTGGCCGCGACAATTGGCAGCCCAATCTTTTACTTACAAGTGTTTATTTAAAAGGTAAACAAATGGTTGGAAAAATTGAACAACATTGTCGTTTAATTATTGATCAAGGAAAAAAAATGATCTATTTTGGATCTAATCATAAAATGGAAGGAATTAAGATAGGGGATAAAATAGATATTGTTTTTCAATTAGACATTAATCAATGGAATGGCATTAGAGAATTACAGCTTAAGGTCATAGACCTTAGAAAATGTAAAATGTAAATATCAACCCTTCGACAAAGCTCAGGGTTGATGCTGAGCATAGCCGAAGCATCAAATATCAAAATGACAGAGTAAAATGTAAAAATTATTTAAAATACAATCATCAAAAATTTTTTTTGAAAATTTTTGATACCTAAATTTTCCATTTTGATTTTTAATTTTTAATTTTTTACTATGAAGTTTATAATTTATACAGATGGTGGAGCCAGAGGAAATCCAGGGCCAGGTGGTTGTGGAGTGGTTATTTATGACCAGCAAAATAAAATAGTTGGAGAATACACTAAGTTTTTAAAAAAAGCCACTAATAATCAAGCAGAATATGAAGCTTTAATTTTAGCTTTGCAAAAAGCAAAATTTTTAAAAGCTAAAGAACTTGATTGTTATTTGGATAGCCAGTTGATTGTTGAACAGTTAAATCATCGATATAAAATAAAAAACCCAGATTTGGGCTCTTTATTTATTAAAGTGTGGAATTTGTCTCAGTCTTTTCAAAAAATCAGTTACCATCATGTTCCTCGGGAAAAAAATAAACAAGCTGATAAGCTTGTTAATAAAGTGATTGATGAAAACTTAAGTAGGCAATAAGCCGAATTCTGTTACTCGTGAGAGCGCGATCATTTATCTAGGTTTAGCTTTGCAGCTAGACTCGAACGGCCTACCATCCTTGAATTTTGAAGTTCAGGGATTTTTTGTTTGGCCTTTCACTCAGGTAAGGGTTTAGCCGTTTCACCTCTAAAATTTCTTTTAGAGCTCACCCCAAGGGGTGCTTTTACCTTTTCAGGTTTAAGCGTCTCTGTTCGCACCTCTTAACCGCTGCTCCGCAGCGGAAATTCCAAATCCCAAATTCCAAATCCCAAACAATACCGAAATTCTAATGACCCAAATTCAAAACGTTTAGAATTTAGAATTTAGAATTTATAATTTGTTTGGTGCTTGGTGCTTAGAATTTGGTGCTTCCGTTGCGAAGCGACGGCTGGACAGGAGTTACCTGCTACCCGGCTCCTCATTAAAATGAGGGAGTGTTCGGACTTTCCTCTCCAAATATGACCAGGTCATATTTAGAGCGATCGCTACCTACTTAAGTCTTTTCTATTATAGCAGAAATTATGTGCTTGTCAAGATAGATTTTTGTGGTATAATGATTTTGTCTGATAAAATCAAGGCTGAGCTTGTCGAAGCCGAAGATTTTTCAGTAACAAAATCTTTACCCTGTTAAATAATTTCGCTTTTAGCGAAATTGCCACAGGGTGGCATTTAACAGGGTACTCAAATTTGTAACGAAATTTTCTTCGTTACTTTATAACTCGTAAATTTCGACAAATTTGGTATATGAAGAAATTTGACCTTGTTTTTTCAGCCATTCTTGTTCCACTTGACTATTTAATGCTGGTCTTATCAGGTGTTTTTGTCTATTATCTCCGTTTCAGCGCTTTAGTTGAGTTGAGACCAGTAATTTATGAAATTCCCTTTGGTAGATATTTTATAACTTTATTAATTATTTTTTTAATTTGGCTAATCGTTTTTATTCTAGCTGGTCTTTATAACTTAAAAGAAAGGCATTTTTCAAAAGAATTTTCTAAAATATTTTTGGCCTGTTCACTGGGAACAATGTTAATTGTTCTTTTTATTTTTTTTCAAAGAGAATATTTTTCTTCCCGCTTTATTATTTTAGCTGGCTGGCTAATGAGTTTTATTTTTGTTAGCTTTGGGAGAATTTTAATCCATTATATTCAATTGGTTTATTATCGAAATGGAAAAGGATTAGAGCCAATTTTAGTTTTAGGAACTGATAAAACAGCTGAACAAATTGATCAATACATTAAAACTAGGCCAGGATTAGGTTATCAGAGCTTGGGTCATTTACAAACAGTTGAGGAATTGATTAATAAATGGTCTGACAAGGCTAATCAAATTAGTCAAATTATTCAAGCTGATCCTAACCTTAGCCGTCAAGACGTTTTAAAATTAATAGAATTTTGTAATGAACATCAAATTGTATTTAAATATACACCTGATATTTTTAATTCTTTAGCTACTAATGTGCAAACAGAAACAATCGGCGGTATTCCTATTATTGTTATTCAAAAAACTGCCTTAGATGGCTGGGGAAGGATTGTGAAACGTTTATTTGATATAGTTTTCTCTTTTATTGGCTTGATTATTCTTAGTCCTGTTTTTTTAATTTTAGGCATATTTATTAAATTAGATTCTTCAGGTCCAGTCTTTGTAAAACTGGAAAGAATTAGAGAAAGAGGAAAGAAATTTAACCTTTATAAGTTTCGTTCCATGGTTAAAGATGCGCACCAGATGAAGAAAGAGCTGTCAAAGCATAATGAGAGAAAAGATGGCCCTCTTTTTAAAATGGAAAATGATCCGCGTATTACTAAGTTTGGCAGGTTTTTACGCAAAGCTAGCCTTGATGAATTGCCACAATTGTTTAATGTTTTAAAAGGGGAAATGAGTTTGATTGGTCCTCGTCCTCATGAACCACAAGAAGTAGCCCAATATCAAAATCACCATAAACAACTTTTAACTATTAAACCAGGTATTACTGGCTTAGCTCAAACATCAGGGCGTTCTAAATTATCTTTTGAAGAAGAAGCCAAATTAGATATTTACTATATTGAAAATTGGTCTTTAGGTTTTGATTTTCAAATTCTAATTAAAACCATTCCCGTTGTTTTTTCCAGGAAAAATGTTGCTTAATAGGTAGCGATACGAAATTAATGCGAATTATTCATGCGAATACAACGAATTCGTAGTATTCGTATGCCATTCGTAGATTAGCATCGCTTTTGGTCGTATAATTTTATGCTTAAATTAGAATCAATAATTGGGCTTGAGGTTCACCTTGAACTTAACACTAAATCAAAGTTTTTTTGTAATTGCCCCAACCAAGAAACAGATAATCCTAATTTAAATATTTGTCCTATTTGCATGGGTCACCCTGGTGTTTTACCAGTTTTAAACAAAGAAGTAATTATTAAAGCTTTAAAACTTGGTTTAGCCTTAGACGGAGAAGTGGCTGAAAATTGTTGTTTTGACCGCAAAAACTATTTTTACCCAGATTTACCTAAAGGGTATCAAATTAGTCAGTATCAATTACCCTTAATTAAAGGAGGCGTAGTAGAATTTGAAGATAATTCAATAGAAAGGAATGTTTACCCTGTTAAATCCTGCGGAGCAGGTTCGCCTACGGCGAAATTTAACAGGGTGAATTTAGAACGAATCCATTTAGAAGAAGACACGGCTAAACTTTTTCATCAAAATGAGTCCAGTTTAGTTGATTTTAATCGAGCTGGTGTTCCATTAGTAGAAATTGTTACAAATCCTGAAATTAAAAATGCAATACACGCCAAAGTCTTTCTTGAAGAATTACAAAAAATTATTAGATATTTGGAAATTTCTGACGCAGACATGGAAAAAGGACAATTACGCTGTGATGCCAATATTTCTATAAGGCCAAAGGGTGATAAGAAACTTTATCCAAAAACAGAAATTAAAAATCTTAATTCTTTTAAGGCTGTTGAAAGAGCTTTGTCTTATGAGATAATTCGCCAAAAAGAATTATGGGATAAGGGTAGTCCGCCAAAACATCAAACGACCCAGGGTTGGGATGGCCGTAAAACAGTTGAACAAAGAGGCAAAGAAGAGGAAAAAGATTATCGATATTTCCCAGAACCAGATTTACCACCTCTTGATAAAAATGTTTTTAAAGAGCAGGGAATTGATTTAGAATTTTTAAAGAAAGATTTACCTGAATTACCAATAAAGAAAAGAGAACGTTTTATTGAAGAATATGGGTTTGGCGCCTCAGAAGCAGGGCTTTTAACAGAAACCAAGAAAAGAGCCGCTTATGTTGAAAAAGTTATTTCTGAACTTAAAGCATGGCTCATATCTTTAGAAACAGTTGAGGGGTCAGAACAAGAAATTTGGCAGAACAATAGAGGTAAATTCATTAAATTACTATTAAAGTGGTTGATCAACAGATTATTTGTTTTAGAAAAAAATAATCAGGAATCTGGTTTTAAAATTACTCCAGAGAATTTTGCTGAGTTTATTATTCTAATGTATGAAAAAAAACTTGCTGATAATTTAGGTCAACAAGTTTTAGAAAAAATGTATGTTACTGAAAAAGATGTGGATAGAGTTTTAAAAGAATATAATTTTAAAACAGCAGAAGATAAAGCAGATTTAGAAGAAATTATCATAAAGGTAATTGAAGATAATCCAGAAATAGTTGAAAAAATAAAAAATGGGAAAGCCAATGTAATAAAATATTTAGTTGGTCAAGTAATGAAAAAGACTCAGGGACAAGCTGAGCCAAATACGGTTCAGGAATTATTAGAGAAAGAACTTAAGTAGCGACACCAATTACGAATGACACTCGAATAATACGAATAGTTTAGTATATAAATAGCGCATAAATATAAAGATTATTTGTAAATTCGTATGAATTCGCATATTAGTATCGCTGTTTCAAAAAATCTTTAACTAATTTTTCAGCTTCTTCTGTATTTTCAATCCATTTAATAGTTTTATCTTTTTTAAACCAAGTCATTTGGCGCCGGGCATACTGACGCGTATTTTTTTTAATTAAATCAACAGCTTCATTTAATGTAATATCGCCCCGTAAAAGAGAAATGATTTCTTGATAACCAATAGTATTTAAAGCCAAAACCTCTGAAGGATATTTTTTCATTAACTCTTTAACCTCTTCAACTAATCCTTGTTTAATCATTTGTTCAGTGCGTCGATCAATTCTTTGAATCAATATTTTTTTATTTAGTTTAATGCCAATTTGCAAAACATTAAACAAACATTCTTTTTTCTGGCGCAACTGGGAAAAAGGTTTTTTTGTTTTTAAACAAACTTCCAAAGCTCTAATAATACGGCGGGGATTTTGTTTTTGAATAAATGTAGCTGCGTCTGGATCTAATTTTATTAATTTTTGCCAAAGATAATCAAGACCGTGTTTAATAATCTTTTTTTCTAATTTTTTTCTTAATTTCTGATCAGGAGGAACACAAGGAATATCTAAGTTATTAACAATAGAACTGATATATAGGCCAGTGCCCCCAACCAAAAAAGGCACTTTATATCGGCGGAGAATTTCATAAATAATACTTAAAGCTCGTTGTTTAAACTGAGCAACAGTAAATTCTTGATCAAGTTGAACAACATCAATTAAATAGTGGGGGATTTTTAAACGTTCTTCTAAGGAGGGCTTGGCTGTGCCAATATTCATATCTTGGTAAATAGTCCGACTATCAGCGGCAATTATTTCTCCATTATATTTTTGAGCCAATTCTAATGATAAACTTGTTTTTCCGCAAGCAGTTGGTCCTACTATTACTATTAATTTTGGTTTGTAATTTCCCATTTTTTTATTTTTTAGTTATAATAGAATTGATACCAATATACCCTAGTCCGTCCCGAACGGGTCTAGGACAAATGAATACTAATTATACTAATATTTTTATTCGTATTATTCGCAATTCGTAGCATTCGCATATCATTTGTAGATTAGCATTATGTTTATGGATTTATTTGAATACTTAGTTGAACAAGCCAATTGGCAGAATTCTATTATATTTATTTTATTAAGCGCTGGCCCGACATTACTTTGGCTTTTTATTTGTCTAAGACTTGATAAGGCCGCTCCTGAACCAGGTTTGCAGATTTTTAAAACTTTTCTTTTGGGATGTTTAATTACTATTCCGATTATTCCTTTAGCTGGTTATTTAACTCGTTTAATTCAAAATACTAACTGGTTTGGTTCAATTTCTTTGATTATAATTTTATCCTTTTTAATTGATGGAGTTATTGAAGAAACAAGCAAATACTTGGTTTTAAGATATAGGACTTATCATTCAATTCATTTTGATGAATTAAGGGACGGATTTGTATATGGAATGGTCCTGGGACTGGGTTTAGCTTTTGTTGAAAATGTACTTTATGGGTTTTTAGTCGGCGATTTAATGACAGGGGCTTCTACTGTTTTATTAAGAGGCTTTACAAGCACATTTATGCATTTTCTTGCTGGTGGTATTATTGGTTATCATTTAGGCTTAGTCAAGTTTACCCGCCCAAATTTTTCAGAGAAAAATTTAGGCGGGGCAAAAAACCAAAGCTAATTATTCTTAGAGGTTTAGTCTTAGCCGTTCTTTTCCATGGCCTTTACAACACTATTGTAAGATTTAATTGGTGGTGGAATTTAATTCCCTTGGCTATTCTTTTAATTGTCGTTTACGTCCTAATATTTAAAAAAATTAAGTTTATTTCTCAACCTGCCCCGTTAAATGTCGCCTGCCCTGTTAAATAATTTGCTTTGCAAAGCAAATTAAAATCAAAGATTTTATTTAACAGGGCGAACGACAATTTCGCTAAAAGCGAAATTATTTAACAGGGTAAACCCTCCAATCCCCAAGGAGTTGCTTTAATAATTTTTATTTTAACAAACCGACCAACCCTTAAAGATCCTTTCAGGTCTTTTATTTTTACATTTTTAAAAGTTTTGGTTTTACCCAAGCAAAAATCATTTTTTGCCTGCCCC
>JAHIMV010000111.1 GCA_018896315.1 Patescibacteria group bacterium
AGGTTGAAAAATATTTTTTGCGTTTTCGTGGACTAAAATATAATTTATGTTTTTATCTTTAAGCCATTTTTCTTTTTCTAAATCGTATTCATTGTTGCTAAAAAACCAAAAAAGCTCTTTTCTTTTTATTTCAAAATAAGCCGTTTCACACATATGTCCTATATATACTTTTCTTAATGCGAAAGCGGGAATGAGATTATTAGTTTCCCAATAATCAGGATTAGCTAAAATGTTTGATTCTTTCGGGGAATTCTTATTCAGCCATATCATTGTTTTAATTAAATCTTGAGGAATAAAATGATGAGATTCTTGGTATATTTTTATGTCTCGGATCATGAATACGACATTAGAAAAACAGAATAAGAAGATAAAAATAGATATCCAAAGAAATTTATTTCTAAGAACAATATTTTTTTGCCAATATAATTTTTGTTTTAAATATTGATAAATAATGAACAATCCATGAGCAGCTAAAAGAGACAAAATAGGATGAATTCCTTCAAGAAGTTTTCTTTGTAATGGTATCGGAGAGTAAATTAAACAGGTTTGACCAATTAACCAAATGATTAAAAAAATAAAGAAATGGTTTTTTAAAGGACGAAAAATTCCAATTAAAACCAATAGCCAAATAAGGCCGTAGCTAATAAAAACAGAAAAAAAGGGAGGGGTAAATGCCATTGGGGCAGCCTGGCTAATGCGATGGATTGTTAACCAATGAGTATTAGAAAGCCAAAGGTAATAAATTAAAGAAGGCGTAGAGATGACAAGAAAAATTAAACAGTGTTTTAAATAAAACCAGCTATTTTTTCGGTCTTTTATAAACAGGAATAGCCAAAACGAACTTAGAATTAAAAGAATAGTTGGGACATCATAAGGATGAATTTGAAAAAGAATTAATCCAAGAAAACCAGCAAATAAAGAGTATTTATATTTTTTCTTTTTTAACGATAAAAGTGTTAAAAAGAAAATACCAATAATCAGGATTAAAGAGAAAATAAAAAGAGGATTTGTATAAAAAGAAAGAAATGTTATTGCTTCAGGACTCCATAAATCCAGAGGCTGTTGTAATGGCGGTAGGTTTGAGGTTAAAACAGAAAGAATAGCCCCTAATCCGCTTGAGAAACAAATAAAAAGAAGAGCAAATTTTCTTTTTAAGACTTCTTTATACAAGAAGCTGGCAAAGAAATAAAAAACAAGAATAAAAATAGGAATTAAAATAATTCGAGCGATATGGAAAATAGCTAAAGCAGACAAACGAAGAAATTTTGCAAAAAATCCCAAAACTAAAAAGAATAAATTAAAAATAATTCTTGGTTGAGACTCTGTGGTATATAAATCTTTAAACAGAAAATGACCCTGTCTGACTTGCTCAATATAAGAAAAATAATTAGAATAGTCAATTTTATTTACAGGAGAAACAGCCAAAAAATAAGTATCTTCTGGGGCAGTTAAATAACCATAAATATAGGGCAGAGAAGTGGCAATAATAACGACTATACTTACAATAAATAGAAAAATCCATTCATTTCTATTCACCCTGTTAAATAACCCAGCACTTTTTAAAAAGTGCTGGGTTGCCGCAGAGCGGCATTTAACAGGGTGAACCCTGTTAAATAACCCAGCACTTAAAAAGTGCTGGGTTGCCGCAGAGCGGCATTTAATAGGGTAAATTGTTTGGAAAATTTTTTTAAATGTCATAGCACCTTATAAATACTGGCGGCATTGTTTTCAAAAACTTTTTTTAAATATTCTTTTTCTTGAGCCTGATAAGGTTTTTTGTTGTTTTTATCTATAAAAACATAATCTAATTTTTCTTTTTGAAGAAAAGAATATTTTTCATCATCATTTTTATTTGTTTCAAAGAACCAAGAAACTTCTTTTTCTTTTCTTGCCGCCCGAACAGTTTCAATTCCATGTCCGAAATAAATTTTTCTTACTGAGAAAGCAGGAATTAGATTGTTAGTAACCATATTAGAATTACTAATAACATTTTCTTCTTCAGAAGAGTTAATTCTTAGCCATTTCATAGAAGAGATTAATTCTTTTGGGATAGAAAAATATGAAGTCTTATAATAATTAATATCTCTTTTTATTATAAAGATGTTTGAAAAA
>JAHIMV010000112.1 GCA_018896315.1 Patescibacteria group bacterium
AAAAATGTATTTAGAAAAAGGATGGATAAGATTATTGACCATCTACTCTCATCGGATATATAACAAATTAAGGTTATGAAAAAAAACACTTTTTCATATTATTACAATTTAATAAGAGAACTTAGTTGGGCTGATTTTAAACTGAAATATTATGGTTCAATCTTAGGACTATTTTGGAGTTTCCTTAAACCTTTCTTAATGCTCCTTATTTTATATGTAGTCTTTAATAATTTTTTAAAATCCGGAATACAAGACTATCATATTTACCTGCTTTTAGGTATTACCTTTTGGAATTTTTTTGCTGATGGCACTAAAGCCAGCCTGCAAAGCATTTTAAGCAAAAAAAATATACTTCAAAAAATTAATCTTTCACCTACAGCTGTAGTAATAAGCGCAATTATTCATTCTTTCTGGACATTCATAATTACTCTAATTATTTTCTTTATTCTTTTTTTTATTTTTGGATTAAATATTGGCTGGAGTATAATTCTTCTTCCATATTTTGCTATTCTTATTTTTTTTCTTATTCTTGGGATGTCTTTTCTTATTACTCCTCTTTATATGAAATTCAAAGACTTTGAACATATTTGGGATGTCTTCTTACAAATGCTTTTCTGGGCCACCCCTATTGTTTATAGTCAATCTAATGTTCCTGAAACTTTTTTAAGATGGTATATGTTAAATCCTGTTACTAGAATTATTGTTGATGCAAGAGACGCTGTTATTTATCATTCTTTTCCAGACCCAAAACAACTTATTATCACCACCATTATTGTTTTAATTATTTTTGTTTCAGGGTTATGGATTTTTAAAAAATATAGCAGGCAACTTATAGAAAATTTATGATTGAAGTTAAAAATCTAAGCAAAATATACAAAATACCCCATGAACGCAAAAATACTTTTTTTGAAACACTCATAGGTTATATTAAACACCAAATGGATTGGGAAGCTTTTTATGCTTTAAAAGACATAACCTTTAAAGTGAATCAAGGGGAGATTATTGGTTTAATTGGCAAAAATGGCAGTGGCAAAACCACTCTTTTAAAAATACTTTCTAAAATTACCCTCCCAACTAAAGGTTCTGTTATTGTTAAAGGTGATGTCGCTCCTTTTTTAAGCCTAGGAATCGGTTTTCACCATGAATTAACTGCTAAAGAAAATCTTTTTTTGTATGGAGCTATTATCGGTATTTCTAGAAAAAAAATAGAGAAACAATTAAAATCAATTTTTGATTTTGCTGATGTTAAAAGATTTCAAGATATGAAATTAAAAAACTTTTCTTCTGGGATGCAAGCTCGTTTAGCTTTTTCAATGATGATTCAATCTAATCCAGACATTCTCTTGGTTGACGAAATTCTTGCCGTGGGTGATAAAGATTTTCGCCCTAAATGTATTTCAGTTTTCCAAAAATATAAAAAAGAAGGCAAAACAGTAATATTCGCCAGTCATGATTTGAGAATGATTAAACAATATTGCGATAAAGTTATTCTTTTAGATAATGGAAAAATGATTGCTTTTGATAAGGCTGAAATTGTTGTAAATAAATATGAAAATTTATAATTACCTAGAATCTATAATTATTATTCCCACCTTTAATGGGTGGTCTGTTTTAAAACCTTGCTTATTGTCTTTAGAAAAACAAACATATCAAGATTTTAAAATTTTAATAGTAGACGATGGATCAAAAGAAAATATTAAAGAACAAATAAAAAAAGAATTTCCAAGTGTTCACATTTTAAAACTTAATAAGAATGTAGGATTTACTAAAGCCATAAATAAAGGTATAAAATATTCTTTTGAGAAATATAAACCTAAATATATTGCCATTCTAAACAATGATACAAAAGCTGATAAAAACTGGCTGAAAAGCCTAGTTAATCGCATTAAAAAAGACGAACAAGTTGCGGCTGTCACTTCAAATATGTTTTTTGCAAAAAATCCTGGAACTATAAACAGCCAAGGAGGAACTATTGACTGGAATGGCGATGGTTATGATATTAATATTTTTAAATCAATATCAGAAGTAGAAACTAAAAGCCAACCAGTAGTTGGGGCTTGTTTTGGTGGTGCACTACTTAGGGTAAAACACATTAAAGATATTGGTTTACTTGATGACCGCTATTATGCTTATTACGAAGACCTTGATTGGAGTTGGCGAGCTAATATTCTGGGTTATAAAATTTATTTTGAAAAAGAAGCTATTTTATATCATCAAGGGAGTAGTAGTTGGCAAAAAGGAATTAGAAAAAAAGTTTATCTTGGCAAAAGAAACGCGCTTACCAGTGCTCTTAAAAATTATGAATTGAAAAATCTATTTCGCCGGATTCTATATATCTTAATTGGTTATTGGTTTTTAATCCTTGATTATCTTGTTTTCTCAGGCAATTTTAAAAATCTACAAAAACAAAAATTAACAATTAGTGAAAGATTAAAATTCACCATTATTCCCATTAAGGCTATTTTTTGGAATCTGATTCATTTACCTAAAACTATTATTCTAAGAAAAGAAATTCAAAAAAGAAGAAAAATCAGTGATGAAGAAATATTTAAACTTATTAATCAAGACGAAACACCTGTACGTCGCTGGATATCTTCCTTACATAATAAATTTCCTTTTAAACATTTTTCACATTATTTTAAAAAACCAGTAAAATTTGGGGTAAATATATTAGGCTATCTTGACGCGGAAAGCGGGGTTGGTGAAGCGGCTAGAACTATTATTACAGCCCTACAATCTACAGAAATTCCTTTTGCTTTAAATAATGAAACATCCAGTCCTTCTCATAGGAGAAATAATGAGTTTTCTCCTTTTTTTATTAATAAAAATCCCTACCCCATAAATATTATTTGTATTTATGGAGATACTTTTAAAGAGATAGTTGATAAACGAGGTGAGAATTATTTAAAAAACAAATATAACATTGCTTACTGGGCATGGGAACTATCTAAATTCCCAGAGAATTGGATTAAACATTTAAGCTTGGTTGATGAAATTTGGGTTCCTTCAAATTTTGTCAAAGATGCCATTGAGAAACACTTTGAAAAACCAATCATTGTTATTCCTCATTCTATAAAAATAACCTCTGGCGCATTTAACAAAGATCATTTTTCCATTTCCCAAAACTCATTTGTCTTTCTTTTTATTTTTGATTTTTATTCCTGGTTTGAAAGAAAAAATCCTTTAGCTGTTATTCAAGCTTTTAAAAATACTTTTAATAAAAAGGAAAACGTTGAACTTATTATCAAATGTTCTAATGCTGAAGTTGATAAAATCAACT
>JAHIMV010000113.1 GCA_018896315.1 Patescibacteria group bacterium
CAAAAATCAAAAATCAAAAATCAAAAATCAAAATTAAGGTGTAAATTTCCTAACGAAAATTTACGATTACTATTATAAGCGTAGCGAATAGCAACGTTTTCGACGAATGAAATAAGGAGTGGTTGTGTAATGCAGACTTTAAACGTTGCATAGTGGTTCGTTTAGTGAGAAATCGGGAGTCTAATTTCTAATAAAAATAATTTTAAATTTTACATTGTCATTTTCCACTTTGATATTTACATTTTACATTTTTATTATGGCCTGTGGATAGATTGTGGAAAAGGTCTATTTTGGCTTAATAGAGCATTAAAATAATGTAATAGATAGGGTTGACTAAATAAGAATTTTTTGATACTATTTATCTAGTTGTTTTTTTATTTTATATTTTTATCATACAAAAAATTTAAAAAACTAAATAAATAAACCTTTTAGGAAGCGTATTCCTGAGGTTTTTTTGCCCTCAAAATATTTTATGTCTGAAGAACGTAAATATTTTTCAGAATCCCGCCCTAATTTACCATTACCTGATCTAACTCAAATACAAAAGACATCATATTCTTGGTTTCTCAAAAATGGGATTAAAGAATTAATAAAGGAATTTTCTCCAATTGAAGACTCGGTGGGGAAAAATTTTGAATTACATTTTATGAACTGTTCTTTAGGGTTGCCAAAGTTTGACGAGGCAACAAGTAAGAATAGAAATTTAACATATGAAGCACCTTTAACCGTAAAGGTGCGTTTAATTAACAAAAAAACTGAAAAAAGAATTGACCAAGAAATCTATTTTAGCGATATTCCCCTGATGACTGAAAGGGGAACTTTTATTATTAACGGCATTGAAAGAGTTATTGTTCAGCAGTTAATTAGATCGCCCGGCGTATTTTTCTCAAGAGAATCAATCAAGGGGCGATTTTTTTACGGAGCTAAAATAATTCCTGACAGAGGAGCATGGCTTGAGTTTGAAACAGACGCTAAAGGTGTAATTTGGGTAAGAATTGATCGTCAAAGAAAAACTCCTGTTACTTCTTTACTTAGGGTTTTTGGCTATGGTACAGATAAAGAAATTTTAGATTTATTTACTCCAAAAGAGGCTCGTTTAGATAAAAAAAACAAAAAACCCGAAATAAATGTCTCTACTCTAGACTATATTAAAGCGACATTAGAAAAAGATCCTTCTGCCTCAGAGGAAGAGGGATTAATTGAAGTTTATCGCAAAATTCGACCTGGTGATTTAGCTACAGTTGATAATGCCAAATCTTTAATTTATGCCATGTTTTTCTTGTCTAACCGTTATGATTTAAGCAAAGTAGGAAGATATAAGATAAATCAACGACTTAATCTTGATAAAAATATAGAAAAGAGAGTTTTGCGTCCAGAGGATTTAAAAGCAATTATTTCAGAACTTATTAAGCTTAACATTAGTCAGGGAGATCCAGACGATATTGATCATTTAGCCAACCGTCGTATCCGCGCGGTTGGCGAATTAGTTCAAAACCGAATGAGAGTAGGTATGCTTAGATTGCAGCGTATTACTAAAGATCGCATGAGTGTTATTGAGGGAAAAGTAACCCCAGGACAGTTAATTAATATTAGACCAATTACAGGTGTAATCAAAGAGTTTTTTATGTCTTCACAGTTATCTCAATTTATGGATCAAACTAATATTCTTTCTGAATTATCTCATAAAAGAAGATTAACCGTGGCTGGTCCTGGCGGGTTAAGCCGAGAAAGAGCTGGTTTTGAGGTAAGAGACGTTCATCGGACCTATTATGGTAAAATTTGTCCCATTGCTACACCAGAAGGGCCAAATGTTGGTTTAGTCAGTCATTTGTCCTGTTATGCTCGGATTAATGAATATGGCTTTATTGAAACCCCTTATCAAAAAGTCGTTAAAGGCAGAATAACTAATCAAATTGTTTATTTTAATGCCCATGAAGAGGAACAACATATTATTACTCCTTTTCTTAAAGAGGTTGATAAAAATGGACGTATTACTGAGAAAAAAGTTGAAGCAAGAATTTATGGTCGTCCCGGATTTTGTAAGGTTTCAGAGGTAGAGTTTACCGATGTGGCTGCTAATCAAATTATTAGTATTGGCACTTCTTTAATCCCATTTTTAGAACATGATGACGGTGTTAGGGCTTTAATGGGTACTAATATGCAGCGACAGGCAGTTCCTTTAATAAAGCCAGAATCTCCAATAGTAGGAACAGGAGTTGAGGGCAAAATAGCGCAGGATTCTGGGCATTTAGTTGTTGCCAAGGAGTCAGGAAAAGTAACAGAGGTTGATGCTGATCATATTCGTATAACTGGTCGTTCAGGCAAGACAGAAATTTATTATTTAGATAAATATCTCCGCTCAAATTATGACACTTGCGTGAACCAACAGCCTTCAGTGGTAAAGAATCAAACTGTTAAAGCGGGCGATGTTTTAGCCTGCGGCTCTTCAATTGATAATGGAGAATTAGCCTTAGGACAAAATATTTTAGGCGCCTTTATGGTTTGGGAGGGTGGTAATTACGAAGATGCTATTTTAATTTCTTCTAGATTAGTTCAAGACGACAAATTTACTTCTTTGCATATTGACGAACATGTTATTGATATTAGAGAAACAAAATTTGGGACAGAGATGACCACCAGAGATATTCCTAATGTTAGTGAAGAAAAATTAAAAGATCTTGACGAAGAAGGAATTATTAGAATTGGCGCTGAAGTAAAATCAGGTGATATTTTAGTTGGTAAAATTACCCCTAAAGGAGAGGCTGAGTTGACTGCGGAAGAAAAATTACTTAGAGCGATTTTTGGAGAAAAAGCTCAAGATGTTCGCGATTCATCTCTTTATCTTGAACACGGAGAACATGGCAAGGTAATTGGAATTAAAATATTCTCTCGCGAAAGAGGGGACAAATTAGCTCCAGGAGTAGTTAAATCAATCCAAGTTTTAGTCGCTGATTTAAGAAAAATTCAGGTGGGAGACAAAATGGCTGGTCGTCATGGCAACAAAGGAGTAGTTTCCAGGATTGTTTCTCAAGAAGACATGCCTTATTTAGAAAATGGAACTCCAATTGATATTATTCTTAATCCTTTAGGAGTTGTTTCCAGAATGAATTTGGGTCAGATTTTAGAAATTCACATGGGGTTAGCCGCTCAAAAATTAGGTTATAAAGCGGCAACACCTCCTTTAAATGGAATTAAAGAGGAGACAATTAAACAAGAATTAATTAAAGCAGGATTTTCTCCAAGCGGAAAAATGATTCTTTATGATGGTCGCACAGGCAAGGCTTTTGAAAATCCAGTTACTGTCGGCTACACGTATTTTATGAAACTTAACCATTTAGTTGAAGATAAAATTCACCAAAGATCAATTGGTCCTTATTCTTTAATTACTCAACAGCCTTTAGGTGGAAAAGCTCAGTTTGGCGGGCAAAGATTTGGTGAAATGGAAGTTTGGGCTTTAGAAGGCTATGGAGCCGCTTATACTTTACAGGAAATGTTAACAATCAAATCCGATGATGTTTTGGGGAGAACCAAAGCTTATGAATCAATTATTAAAGGTGAACCAGTAAGAGAAACCTATATCCCAGAATCATTTAGTGTTTTAGTCCGTGAATTAAAAGGACTATGTTTAAACGTGGAAATGATTAAAACATAAAGAGTTTTGTCTAAATTTTGGAGTCCGTAGGGCGAACAAAATTTAGTTACAAAACTACTTTAATTTCTAATAAAATTTAATTCGCTACGCTCTAAAATTTTAACAAATTTCGCATGTCAACACCATCAACAATTGGAACATTGACCTTACCAAGTGATAGACCACGACGGGCCTTGGATTTTAATGCTATTTCTTTGCGTTTAGCTTCTCCAGAAGAGATTTTAAAATGGTCACACGGTGAAGTGACTAAGCCAGAGACAATTAATTATAGAAGCAGAAAACCAGAAAGAGATGGTTTATTTTGTCAAAAGATTTTTGGTCCGGTAAAAGACTGGCAATGCGCTTGTGGTAAGTATAAAAAACTTCGCTATCGAGGCATTGTTTGTGATCGTTGCGGGGTTGAAATAACCCGCAGTTTAGTCAGGCGTGAAAGAATGGGACATATTCAATTAGCCGCTCCAGTTACTCATATTTGGTTTTTACGCAGCGTACCATCAAGAATCGGTTTAGCTTTAGATATGTCAGTTCAGATTTTAGAAAAAATAGTTTATTTTGCTAATTTTGTTATTACTGATATAAAGGAAGATTTAAAACAACAGATTCTTGAAGAATTAGAACAGGAGTTTAAACAAAAGAAAAAAGAATTAAAAAATGGAGAAGATGCAGAGAAGAAAATTCAACAATTAACCCAAGATTATAATGAAACTAAACGCGAAATTTTAGATTTGCGGCTTAAAAAATTACTAACCGAACTTGAATATAGAGACTTTTCTTTAAAATACGGACATATTTTTTCTGCTGACATTGGGGCAGAAGCAATTTTAAAACTTTTACAAGATATTGAACTGCTTAAATTAGTTAAAGAAATAGAAAAAGAGAAAAGAAAAACGACTAATCCAACCAAAAAAAAGAAATTAGTACAAAGAATAGAATGTTTGAGAAGTTTTTTGGTCAACAAAATTCAGCCAGAACATATGATTTTAAAAATAATCCCGGTTGTTCCACCAGAATTAAGGCCTTTAGTTCCTCTTGACGGAGGTCGTTTCGCTTCATCAGATTTAAATGATCTTTATCGAAGAGTGATTAATCGCAACAATCGATTAAAGCGTCTTTATGATTTACATGCCCCAGAGGTAATTTTACGTAATGAAAAAAGAATGCTTCAAGAAGCAGTAGATGCCTTAATTGATAATAATATGAGGTCAGGGAAGACAACCATTGCTTCTACTGGTCAACGCAGACCCTTAAAATCTTTAGCAGATATTTTAAAAGGTAAACAAGGAAGATTTCGCCAAAATCTACTTGGGAAAAGAGTGGACTATTCTGGTCGATCCGTAATTGTTGTCGGGCCTAAATTAAAGTTGAATCAATGTGGTTTACCTAAGATCATGGCCTTGGAGCTTTTCAAGCCTTTTATTGCTAGTCAATTAATTAAGGGAGGGCTGGTTCATAATGTTCGCAGCGCTAATCGTTTAATTGAAGATGGAACAGAAGATGTTTGGGCAATTTTAGAAGAAATTACCAAAAAATCTTATGTTTTGCTTAATAGAGCGCCAACTTTACACCGCTTAGGTATTCAAGCTTTTCAACCTGTCCTTATTGAGGGTAAAGCAATTCAGATTCATCCTTTAGTTTGCGCCGCTTTTAATGCGGATTTTGATGGTGATCAAATGGCTGTGCATGTTCCTATTACAGAGAGAGCTCAAAAAGAAGCAAAAGATATTATTTTATCTACTCATAATCTTTTAAAGCCAGCCACTGGCGAACCAGTAGTTACCCCAACTCAAGATATAGTTTGGGGCGCTTATTATATGACCATGCTTAAGGATAAGAAAAAAAATCTTTCATCTTTTATTAATGCTGAAGAAGCCCTTTTAGCTTATCAATTAGGCAAAATAGATTTGCAAGAAAAAATTAATGTTAGAGTTGATAAGAAAATGAAGGAAACTAGCGCTGGTCGATTAGCTTTCAATAATATTTTGCCCCCCGGACTTTATCAGATGAACGATGTAGTGGACAAGAAGAGACTAAAAGATTTTATTATCGAATCTATAGAAATATATGGACAAGAAAAAACTGTTGAAATGTTAGATAAAATTAAAGAAATAACTCTTTCATATTTGACTGCTTCAGGCCTTTCTTGGGGTATGGATGATTTGCCTAATTTACCAGAAAAGCCAAAAATTATTCAAGAAGCTGAGAAAAATATTGATAAAATACAATCTCAGTATGAGATGGGCTTATTAGCAGAAGATGAGCGCTATCTTAAGAGTATTGAGACATGGATGACAGCCAAGAGTAAAATTACAGAAATTGTGAAAAAGAATCCCTTAGCTGTTTCGGCAATTTTCACCATGGTTGAATCAGGAGCGCGTGGTTCTTGGACTCAATTAGCTCAGATGTTTGGAATGAGAGGAATTGTTTCTTCGCCAACTGGCCGTTTAATTGAATTACCCATTAAATCTTCTTTTAAAGAAGGTTTTGATGTTTTAGAATATTTTATTTCTACCCATGGTTCAAGAAAAGGCGTAGCTGATACAGCTTTACGTACGGCTAGTGCTGGATATTTGACCCGCCGTATGGTTGATGTTTGTCAGGACATAATTATTACTGAGAAAGATTGTGGTGATAAAAAAGGCATTTGCTTAACTCGTCAGGAAAATCTGGAAATGGATGAAGATTGGCAGAGCAGATTATTTGGTCGTACCGCTGTTCAGGCCATTGAACATCCAAAGACTAAAAAAGTAATTGTCAAAGCTAATGAAATGATTAGCAGGCAAAAAGCAAAAGAGGTCAATGAAGCGGATCCTGAAAAAGTTTTTATTAGATCTGTTTTAAGTTGTAAATCACTGCAAGGCACCTGTATTAAGTGTTATGGCTATGATTTAGGTTATAATAAACCTGTAGAATTAGGTGTTCCGGTTGGTGTTATTGCTGCCCAAAGTATTGGTGAACCAGGCACTCAGTTAACATTAAGAACTTTTCATACTGGCGGGGTAGCTGGGGCGGATATTACTCAGGGTTTGCCGCGAGTTGAAGAACTTTTTGAAGTGCGGCCGGTTAAGAAAAAGGCAGTGATGGTTAATCATGACGGAGTGGTTAATTTAGTTCAGGAAGATGATAAAAAAGGAATTATTATAAAATATAAAGGAGAAAAACAAGAAACTTATTTGATTGATGAAGATGAAGATTGGAAGATTAAAGTTAAACAAGACCAGGAAGTAAAAAGAGGAGAGGTTTTAGCTGCATTTTCCGCCAAAGGCGGATCCGCCTCTGGCGGAAAAAAGAGAAAGATCACTGCCAAACATAAAGGTAAGATTAAACTTAGTACTGGAACGATTAAAGTTTTTTATGAACGCGACGATAAAGAAGAATACGATGTTACTGGTTATAATATTTGGGTTAAAGATGGAGACAAGGTTAAAGTTGGAGAACAGTTAACAGATGGCAGTTTAGATCTGCGTGAACTTTATGAATTACAGGGAAGAGAAGCAACAGAAAAATATATCCTTAAGGAAACTCAATATATTTATTCTTCTCAGGCGCAAAAATTAAATGATAAACATGTAGAAATAGTTATTCGTCAAATGTTTTCTCGCTGTTTAATTAATGACGGGGGAGAAACAAATCTCTTGCCAGGAGAAATAGTTCCCAAGTCTTATTTCTGGGAAATTAATAAAAAAGCAAAGGCTTTAGGTAAAAAACAGGCTGAAGCAGAAGAAAGATTAACTGGTATTACTCGAGTTTCTCTTTCTACTGATTCCTGGCTTTCAGCCGCTTCTTTTCAAGAAACTTCAAGAGTTTTGGTCAAAGCCGCCATTAGTGGTCGCCCAGATCATTTAAGGGGCTTGAAAGAAAATGTAATTGTTGGTAGATTAATTCCAGTAGGGACAGGACTAGCCGCTGCTTCGCAGCGGAAATCTTAAATAACAAATAACAAATAACAAACAATATCCAATGACCAAAATCCAAATGACCAAAACAAACACGTTTAGAATTTTGAATTTAGAATTTTAAATTTGTTTGTAATTTGTCTCTTGTGATTTGGAATTTGGAGCAAAGCGATTATTATGTCTAAAAAAAGAAAGCCCGCCAAAGGCGGACAATCTGCCTCTGGCGGAAAAAAAGAGTCTAGATTTTCTCTTAATAGAAAGACTCAGCGCTTAATTGTCGCCATAATTTTATTCACTTTGGCGATTATTTTATTTTTAGGATTAGTTAATTTAGCCGGCGTAGCTGGCGAATTTCTTGTTTTAGGCTTAGAAACATTTTTTGGCTGGGCCAGTTGGTTAGTTCCTGTTGTTTTAGTTTTAGCTGGCTGGTTAATACTTAAATATGAAGATATTAAAGAAATGAACCAGGCTTCAGACAGAAGATATCCTTCTTTAGGTACTCGTTGCAGCGGTTTACTTTTATTAGTGATTATTTTATCAGCTATTTTTCATATTTATTTTGTTGATGATAAGATTGCTTTGATTGAACATTATGGAGGGGGATATTTTGGCTACGGCCTTAGTTATATTATTGTTAAAACCTTTGGCTTTTGGGCAAGTTGGGTGATTTTTATTGGTCTCTTTGTGATTGGTTTAATTATTGTTTTATCTGGCTTAGTTAGCTTTAAAAAAGAACAAGAAGAGGATAAAGAAGATAAAGAGGAAGAAGTAATTCAGCAAAGTTTATTTAAGAAGACCTTGGGCGGATTAAAATCTATTTTTAAAAGAAAACAAAAATTAGTCTTAAAGCCAGAATCAACAGACAAATTATTAGCTGAATCAACCGAAGAAGAATATGAAGAAGAATATGAAGAGGAAATTATACCCAAAATTAAAAATATATTTACTAAAACTAAGGGTAAAAAAGATGAAATGTCTGTTTCTTATACTAAGTCGCATCAAAAAATTGACTTGCCTTTAAGCTTATTAGGCGCTGATTCAACAAAACCTAATGCAGGAGATACTAAAGAGAATAAGTTAATTATTAAAAAGACTTTAGAGAATTTTAATATTTCAGTGGAAATGGGAGAGATTAAAATAGGCCCGACAGTAACTCAGTATACATTAAAACCAGCTGACGGAGTAAAATTGTCTCAGATTACAAGCTTGCATAATGATTTAGCTTTAGCTTTGGCTGCTCACCCTATTCGTATTGAGGCGCCAATTCCTGGACAGTCTTTAGTTGGAATCGAAATACCAAATCAACAGGTGGCGATTATTAGATTAAGAAGCATCTTATCTGACAATGCTTTTAAAAACAGAAAATCAAATTTAACTGTGGCTTTGGGTCGAGATGTAGCTGGTAATATTTGGCTGGCTGATGTTGGTAAAATGCCTCATTGTTTAGTAGCCGGTTCCACGGGTAGTGGTAAAACTATTTTCCTTAATAGTGTTATTATCAGCCTGATCTATCAAAATTCACCAGATGATTTAAGATTTATTTTAGTTGACCCGAAAAGAGTTGAATTAACTTTTTATAATGACCTGCCTCATTTATTAACACCGGTTATTACTAATGTGCAAAAAACAATTAATGCTTTAAAATGGGCCGTAGGTGAAATGGACCGTCGTTTTGATGTTATGGCCGAGGCTAAAAAGAGGGACATCAATACCTATAACCAGGCAAACCCAGAGAATAAACTACCCTTTATAGTTATTATAATTGATGAACTGGCAGATTTAATGGTGACAGCGACTCAAGAGGTAGAGGCCTGTATTGTCCGTTTAGCTCAAATGGCTCGAGCCACGGGTATTCACCTGATTATGGCTACCCAGAGGCCTTCTGTGGACATTATTACGGGCCTAATCAAGGCTAACATTACTTCAAGGGTGGCTTTTTCAGTTGCTTCTTTAATGGATTCAAGAACGATTTTAGATTTTTCTGGAGCAGAAAAATTATTAGGACGAGGAGATATGCTCTTTGTCTCTTCAGAATTATCCAAACCTAAAAGAATACAAGGCGCTTTTGTTTCTGATGATGAGGTAAAAGGGATTGTTGAATATTTAAGAAATATTACTGAGCCTAATTTTCAAGAAGATATTACAGAAAGTCATAAAATAGAAATAGGATCAGAACACGGAGACTTAAAAGAAGACGAGATGCTGCCTGAAGCAAGGGACGTAGTTATTCATACTGGGAAAGCTTCTGCTTCGTTTTTACAACGTCGTTTAAGAATTGGCTATGCTAGAGCGGCTAGACTCTTAGATTTATTAGAAAATGAAGAGACAATTGGTCCAGCAGATGGAGCCAAGCCAAGGGAAGTGTATAAATCTTCTTCTGATGAAGAAGATTTATAAATCAAAAATCAAAAATCAAAATGCAAAATTTAGGTATCAAAAATTTTCAAAGAAAATTTTTGATGATTGTATTTTAAATAATTTTAAATTTTACATTGTCATTTTCCATTTTAATATTTACATTTTCAATTTATTAGGGTTAGATATTAGAAATTAAAAATTTTTACTACCTATATGGTTTTCAATTCCCGTAAAATTGTGAGTAATACTTTGGGCGGGCTTTTAAAAAAAGCTCGTCTTTCTAAGGAATTGGATTTAAAAGAGGTGTCCAAGCAAATTAGTATTGAATCTAAATATTTAGAATCTTTAGAAACAGATGATTATTATAAATTACCAAGCCCAACTTATGCCCGCGGATTTTTAAAACGTTATGCTGAGTTTTTAAAATTAGATTTTGAAAAAATACTTGAACAATGGGATGAAAAGTATAATCATCAAGAAAGAGAGCTTAAAAAACCGAAAAGTAAGATAAAAAAAATGTTTCAATTAAGTCAGTTTAAATTCAAGATTATTTTAATTTTAGTTCTTTTTTGTTTAATATTATTCTATTTAGGTTTTGGCATTAAAAATATTTTATTTAGCCCAGAAATTGAAATTTTTTATCCAGCTGAAGATATGGTAACAACAAATTCATCTTTAACGATTAAAGGTAAAATTGATCCTCGGGCCGCTATTTTTATCAACAATCAGCCAGTAGAACAAACAGATGAGGGACTCTTTGAACAAAAAATAGATCTTTTAATTGGTTTAAATCAAATTGAAATATCAGCTAAAAAGAAATATTCTAAAGAAAAAATTATTTATCGCCAAATAGTATTGGAAAAGGAAATAATTAAATAAGTTGACATTCTAATATTTTTTTTCTATAATTAAATTGTTATTTAATTTCAAGGTTCTGATAAAATCAGGTTCTTATAATTAAAAAGTTATTAACCTAATTTAATTATTATGAATAAACAAGAAGATACATCTCCTCGTCAAAAAGCGACTGAACAAGCGGTTCAGCAGATTAAAGAGCGTTTTGGCGAAGGAACCATTATGAGGCTAGGAGAGGCTAAAAAAATGCAAGTAGAAGCGATTTCTACAGGTTGTTTATCATTGGATTTAGCTTTAGGAGTAGGGGGCATTCCAAAGGGTCGGGTAATTGAGATTTTTGGAAATGAAATGACTGGTAAATCTACCTTAGCTCTTCATATGATTGCTGAATCCCAGAGAAAAGGCGGAATTGCCGCTTTTGTTGATGCCGAACATGCTTTAGATCCGGAATATGCTAAAAAGATAGGGGTCAAAATTAATGATCTTTTGATTTCTCAACCGTCTTGCGCTGAAGAAGCTTTAGAAATTGTTGAAACCTTGGTTCGTTCCAATGGAGTTGATATTATTGTTATTGATTCAGTAGCGGCTTTAACTCCAAGAAAAGAAATTGAAGGAGAAATGGGAGACGCTCAAATGGGATTGCAAGCTCGTCTTATGTCTCAAGCCCTTAGAAAATTAACTGCTATTGTTAGTAAGACTAATACAGCGGTAATTTTTATCAATCAGATTAGAATGAAAATTGGAGTCTATTTTGGTAATCCAGAGACGACAACAGGCGGCTTGGCTTTAAAATTTTATTCCTCAGTTAGAATAGAACTCAGACGTTTGGCGCAAATAAAAAAAGGCGAGGATGTTATTGGTAATAAGGTTAAAGTTAAAATTGTTAAGAATAAAGTAGCTCCACCATTTAAAGTTTGTGAGTTTGAGATTATGTATGACGAAGGTATTTCTTGGGCAGGGGATTTATTAAATTTAGGAGCCAAACATGGGATAATTAAGAAATCAGGAAATACTTTAAGTTATGGCGAGAATAAACTTGGAGTTGGCTGGGAAAAGGCGAAACAAAGTTTAAGGGATGATAAAAAAATGACCCAGCAATTAAGAAAAGATATTTTAAATGCCATTAAAGAAGAGGAAAATAAGTAGTCCCAACGTATATTAAATATATATAATATGTTAGAGTCAATGTTCTATTGCAACATTATGATATAATTGATTATCATAATCAAACTAAGTTTAAGAAATCTATATCAAAAATCAAAAATCAAAATGGAAAATGACACTGTAAAATTTAAAAATGATTTTAAAAAAATTTAATAATAAGATTTACGGTTGATTAAGTTTATTGATAAATTTTCCAAAGATTCTAATATTATAAAATTTTAATCTAAAAAAAGTAAAGATAGAAAAGGAACAAGCTCCTCACAAGTGAGAGAAAAACGGAAAATGATATATTTTAACATTTTTATTTGTCATTTTGATATTTGATATTTACATTTTACATTTTATATGACCTCATAGAGGGTATAAACTTCTCTTAATTAGGTTGCGATAGCAACTTGAATCCACTTATATAAAAAGAGTCTGTTGGAAAACAGATTCTTTTTTATTTATATTTTTAAATATCTTTGTAAATTATAGATTTGTATTAATTTATTTTTTCAAGATAGCATGGTATTAAATAGAAAGGAATAGAAATAAGTTCGCTTTTTTTATCTTTAATTTCAATTTTTTCTTTTTTGAATTCTCCACTATATACTCTTATAATTTGATTATTCTTTGTATCTTGTGAAAACTGATGAAGTGATCTTAATCTTCCGGTTTTTCCAGATTTAACTTCAATACCAATTAATTTATTATTTTTGATTAGACAAAAATCAATTTCTGCCTCACTTTTTGATTTATCTTTAGCCCAGTAAAAAAGTTTAGCTGGTGAATGTATAAATTGAGATAGAATATTTTGTCCAACTATTTGTTCTGCTATTTTTCCCTTATAAAAAGCATTAAGATCTTTTATGTTTAAATATTCATTTTGTATGCCCATTTGGTAATTAACTAAGCCAACATCCAAGAATATTATTTTTTTAGGTTTTTTATTTTTAGGAATTAATGGGATATCTATTGATTGTGTCGCCGGAATTGGATAAAGCATCATTGTGTCTTGTAATAAATCAAAAGCCATTTTTATCTCTCTACTTTTGATTTCTGATTGCCCGAAATTTTTATATGTTATGGTATTTCCAGCGAAAGACGGCGCATTTTCAATAGTATATTTAAGATATTTAGCATTCGTAATAGATGAATATTTATATACGTCTTCTTTGTATCCAGTCAAAAGTGAAGAATATACAGTTTCTAATTTTTCGGCTGTTGCTCCTTGTAAAAATAATTTTACGATTTCAGGCATTCCTCCTATCATGGTATATTCATGAAAGATATCCATTGCTTTTTCATGGATTGCTAATGGTATTTTTTCGTCGAATTTAATGTTTTGTAAAAATTTTAAAAGTTCTTTTTCTTTTTTTGCATCCAAATATTCAAAGAAATCTAATGGATATAAATATAAATATTCTACTCGTCCGACAGGTATTGAAAATCCTTGTTTTTGAAGCATAACGTCCAATAAAGACCCGGTGGCAATAACATGAATTTCTGGTTTTTCTTCATAAAAGAATCTTAAAAGTTTTATTAATGAAGGTGAGTTTTGTATTTCATCAAGAAATATTAGTGTTTTGCCGGGAATTATATCCTGCTGAAAGTTAATTTTAATAATTTTTTCAAATTCTTCTAAAGAAATAGGATTTTTAAAAAATTTTAAATGTTCGGTTTTTTCTAAATTAATATAAATAGTATTTTCAAATTCTTTCTCCGCAAAATTTAATACGACAGAAGTCTTTCCAACCTGTCTTGCTCCTTTAATAACTAAAGGTTTTTTATTTTGTTTATCTTTCCATAATAAAAGATATTTGTTTATTTTTCTGTTTAAAAACATAAATTTAGTTAATTGTTCTAAGTTTGTGCTAATTTATAACAGTTTTTGTTGTAAACTGGTACTAATTTACAACAAAATAGACAAAAAGTCAATAAATTATCTGTGGATAACTTTATAATATAAAAAAAGAGCCCGTTGAAACACGGGCCTTTTTTATTATATTCGTAGTATTCGTATGATTAATTTGTATTAATTAGTATTGCTTTTAGAAAAGTATTCGGCGCCAAAGGCATAGAAAACACCAATAAATAGACCAAGAATACCAGCAATCATTACATTTTGTTTTCTCTTAGGGGCGATTCTTGTTTCAGGTGGGATAGCTTGTACTTCTATCTTTGTTGGTTTTGTCTGATATGCTTTTTCATAGTCTTTTTGTTGTATTGACTGGTCTAAAGAAACTAATTGCTGTTCTAGGTTTCTAATATTATCTTTAAAATCGATTATTTGTCTTTCTTTTGCTTCTTTTTGGTCTTTAACACTAGCTAAAAGGTTGATATAACTCTCAATAATTCTACCCTGGCCTTCAGATTGAATATTGTCTCTTTTAGTAATTTCTTTTTCATATCCTTGAATATCTTGTTCTAAACGTTTAATTTCTTGTTCTGTTTTAAGGATATCAAGTGTTTTTATCTGATTTATGTCTTGTTCTGTCTTAGTTTTACTTTTTTTAATTGTTTCAACTTCCATATCAAACATTTTTTCAGCTTCAGCAAAAATATTTTGGTGATAAGTTAAGAGTACATCTGTAACTGCATCAACAACCTCAACTGCTTTTTCAGGCGTATCAGACCGGCCATTAATTTCAATAAAGCCAGATTTTCCATCACCTAAACTTTCTTTTATATCAAACATACCAGCAATGGATTCTATAGAAGTTGTTTCTGGTAATTCTAATGGTTGTTGTAATTTTGTTTTTATTTGTTTTAAAACTGTTCCTCTGTTAAAAACAGATTGAATATCAGCATGACTTTGTAAACTGCTTCCTTTTATTTGTCCGACTTTAACTAAATTACTAGCTTGAAAAGTTAAGGGAAGGAGCAGGCTAATTACTACAGCGATAATAACAACGACGGCAAATATGCTTAAAATACCCCATTTTCTTTTAATTAAGACATTAATATAATCTTTTAAGTCAATTTCGTCATCATCATGTTCAAAAACAGGTTTTTGTTCATTCTGAGAATCAGAACGAGACCTGTTTTGGTCAAGATGAATATTATAGTTATTTTGATTTTCCATATAATTTTAGTTAAATATTATTTAAAATTTATCAAACCTCTTAAAGAATATTATATCACTTTTATCCATTTTATCAATGGCTTAACTCTGTTTTTCAATTTCTGTTATTAAGATATTTTTAAAATCATTAATAATCGGTTGATGGCTGCGGGGAAGGAACTCTTTAAGTTCTTTTTTAAAATCCATTTTTGTTTTTTTAAATTTGGCTAAAATTTCTGGCAATAAATTTTTTTGCGCGGGAACAAGCATTTTATTGTGAAGAAAAAAGTACAAATCATACCAATCGCGCGGTTTAGAGCGTGAGAGTAGGGCATTTATTTTTCCGTTTATTATTTCTTGTTGTGAAAGATGGATAATACTATAGCGCGCAATATATTCATTTTCAATACTTGAAATTTCTGTTTTTATTTTTTCTCTGTTTTGACGAAAAGAAATTTCTAATTTAAGAACCATTTTAAATGTTAGGAATGATATGAGTATTTTTGCCAAGTATCCACCGGTTGTTTTTTTAGCTTCGTCAATGTCAATATCAAATCCCCAATCAGATAAATTTTTCAATGTGTTAGTCAAGATATTTTCAATTTCATAATAACTGACATTCTGAATGCCGGTAAAATCTAAATCTTCAGAAAATCTCGGACTTTGATAGATTATTCTTAAAGCGGTTCCGCCTTTAAATAAAAGTTTTTCCGCTCCTTTTAATTTATATAATTCAGAGAGATAGTTATGTTGGACATATTCCCGGGCTATAACTACAGGAGCAATTTGATTCCTAATAGATAATCTCTTTATTTCTTCTGCTTTTATCATAGATATCGTTTAATAATTTTATTAATGATTTTTTTTTGAATAATTTTGCGTAATAAATTAGCTTTTTTTTATCTAAATTTTTGATTTCTATGCGGTCATAAATAACTTTTTTACCTAAACAAACAAAGTATAGATAATCAATAAACGCTTTTTCCTGTTCGGCAATTAATGCTATTTGTCCGTCAAAATATTTTTTAATATAACCTGTAAAAGCGGATTTTTTAATTTTATTGTAAGAATAAGACACGTTATTAATAATAAATTCACGTGTGGTTTTGCTAGTAACCGAAGTGACGGAATAAACTGTTTCTGGAATAATATTATAGAAAGATAAGGCATATTCAAGAGAGACATAAGAAGGGGCATAGATTTTATTTGCTATTTCTAATTCAGAAGGATAGTGGTGTTTAAAAGTATAAAGTCCATTTTTTAGTTTGACAAAGAAGCCTTTTTTTAAATTATAATTTATAAAAAAAGAGGCGCTTTCTTTAGAAACGTTAAAAATTCGTTTTAATTCTAAAGGAGAAAATATTAAATTATTTCTTTCTAATAATTTTTCTTCTACCTTAAGACGATTTAGTATTTTTTGGTTTTTTTCTTTCTTCATAATCTTATTTCAGTTTTTTTAGTTTATTCTAATATAAATGAAACGGTTATTTATATTATATAATAGTAAAAATTTTTGTCAAACAAAAAACAAGGGAGAATATCCCTGTTTTTCTACTTAGGAGCTGAGCTTCTAAGTATTTGTATTTTAAGCTTGAATAGGCGCAAGTTCATTAAGTATGCTGATGATGGCAGGTTTATCCATTTTTTCAAGGGCTTGTTTAAATTGCTCTAAAGCATTAAGCAGTTTTTGTTCATCAATTTCATCAAGCTTGGCAATAAATATTTTTTCATATTTAGTTGGCGTTTCTGTTTTGGTAAGGATTTCTTCAAATAATTTTTCTCCTGGTCTGATGCCAGTAAAGACAATAGGAATATCAACATCTGGCTGATATCCGGCTAAACGAATCATTTCTCGCGCTAAATCAACGATTTTAATTGGTTGGCCCATATCAAGGACAAAAACCTGGCCATCTTGGCCAATCGCTCCAGCTTGCATAACTAAAAGACATGCTTCAGCTGTGACCATAAAATATCTTTTCATTTCCGGATCAGTTACCTCAACTGGCCCGCCTTTTTTAATTTGTTTTTCAAATATAGGGACAACGCTTCCTTGACTGCCCAAAACATTGCCAAATCTAACTGCGCAAAATTTAGTCTGGGGGACTTCGGGGACTGGCTCCGAAGGTGCCTGTCCCCATTTTGGACTGTCCCCACCCTTATTTAGCCAAACACAGATTTTCTCACAAACCTGTTTGCTGGCTCCCATAACAGAAGTAGGGTTAATAGCTTTGTCGGTTGAGATCATAACAAATTTTTCTGTATTGTTTTTTAAAGCAGCTTGACCAAGTGTTAAAGTGCCAAAAATATTGTTTTTTACTGCTTCTTCTGGATTGTCTTCCATAACCGGGACATGTTTGTATGCGGCGGCATGAAAAACAACATTTGGTTTAAGATTTTCAAAAATTTGATTTATCTTATTTTTATCACAGATATCAGCTAAAATAAAGGATTTTTCAATATTCGGGAATAATTTATTTAAATTTCTTTGTAAATGAAAAGTGCCGGTTTCGCTTTGGTCTAAGGTAATTAGTTGTTTGGGTTGAAATTTTAATACTTGTTCGCATAATACACTGCCGATTGAACCAGCCGCGCCAGTTATTAAAACAATTTTTCCAGTGATATAGTTTTGAATTGATTGAGTGTCTATTTTTACTGATTCTCTGCCAAGCAAGTCTTCAATGGAGATTTCTCTTAAATGATTTAAACTGACCTTTTCAGCCAAGATTTCTGCTGTTGAAGGAATAATTTTTATTTTTTGAACACCAGATTGGCGGGCTAAATCTACTGTTTGCTTAATGATTTTTTTAGAAACAATAGGCATGGCAATAATAACTTCTTTGATTTGATGTTTTTTAACAATTTCAGGAATATCTTTTATTTTTCCTACAACTTTAATACCGTGAATTAATAGTCCTTGTTTTGTTGGATTATCATCAATAAAACCAATTAAAGAATAGGGGACATCAGAAGAAATAATGTGGCGGGCTATTTGCTCTCCAGCATCACCAGCGCCGATGATTAAAATAGGATTTATGCCAGCTTTATTATTTTTACCATTGCGATTAATTTTTTTAAAACCATGAAGATAAATTCTTTTTGAAAAACGAAAACCGCCAGTTAATAAAAGAGTAAGAAAGCCAGAAATAAAGATAATAGAGCGGGGAAATCCTTCAAAAACATGATGATTTCTAAAGATAAATAAAACTGCTCCAACTCCTAAAAAACTGGCAATAATAGCCCTAAATAACTTTAAAAGTTCTCTAACGCTGACAAAAGACCAGGAAATTGAATATAGCCTTTCTAAAACAAAAAAGAAAACAGTTAAAGGAACAGCTATGGCAATAAAGCCTTTAATCATTAAAAAATATTTTGGTTCAATAGCGCCATCAAAACGAAGTAAAAATCCAAGATAACAAGAAAGGGCGATTAAAATAATATCACCCAATAAAAAAAATATGGTTCTTTTCAGTGTTGTTTTCCCTGGAAATTTGTTTTTTATATTTTTAATAGCCATTTCCATAAGGGGATAAAGTTTATTAGCCAAAATCTGCTAATTTTGGCGATTATGTCCTTATATATTAGCCAAAATAAACAATTTGGTCAACCCCGTTAGAAGTAAGTCGCCAGAGGCGACTGCCCCAGTCAGGGACTTCTAACGGGGTCAATAAATTAACTGTGGATAACGCTACTCTGTGTATTTTTTTTCGGAAAACATCAGGTGTTAAAGAGGAGCGGAGCGACGGGAAAACACCTGTTGTTTAGGAGAAAAAGACAAATTTTTGCCAAATAGAAAAAATGGGGGACTATCCCCAAAGAATAAATAAAAAACTGCCCTTACTAATCTCAAAGAGATTAGTAGAGGCAGTGATTATAGTGTTTATATTATATAATAAATATGCTTGACGCAAGGATTAAACGGGGGGATAACTTTTAAACATGGATTTAACTAGGTAATAAAGTCTCAAATTATATCATTTTTTTGAATTCCCAGACATGGACTCTTTCTTTTAATAATTTTTCTTTTTTCTTCTGTTGCATTTTATCAGCTACAAAAATACCAAAGTATTCTTTTCTTTTTTTAATATTCCATTTACACTTTTCGGCATTGCTTTTTAGACCCTTAATTAATTTATCATTTATCTGTTTACTGCTTAATTTGCATTCACCAAAAAATATCTCTTTTGTTTTTTCGTTAGCGGCTACAATATCAATGTCAAAATTAGCCCGTCCCCAGTAACTACTTATAGTATCAAAAGAAAACAAAAAGTCATTATCCCTATTTTTTTGAATTAAAAGTTGTTTAATCATATCTTCAAATATCAGACCTGAAAAAGTAGGCAAGTTCTTGAAAACAAAATTCATTACCCCATCAATTTGTCCTTGTTCTAATAGTCCTTTATTTTTATAAACATAGCGAAACCAAAAACGCAGAAAGTTATCTTTAATATAATATCTGCTAATTCGCGTGGTTGGTTTACTAAAAATAGGCGAGCGTCGCTCGATTATTTGATAATAGTTTTCCAATTCATCTAAATATTTGCCAATACTTGCTACCGGAATACCAACCATATTGGCAATTTCAGTAAGCTTGGTTCTACCTCGAGAGATTGCTTCAAGAACAGAAAAATAAGTAAAATAGTTTTTGCCTAATTCTTCAATTAGGAGAGTTTCACCTTCTTCTTGCAGCTTAGCATTTTTTTTGAAAACTAAATGAAATAGTATTTGTTTTAGAGAATGATTGTATAAATTTTCTGTATCAATTAAGTCATAATATTTAGGAATGCCTCCAAATATAGCATAATAATAAAGTAGATTCTTATGGGGATTTAACTTCATATCTTTTAAAATTTTGGCTATTGTTTTAATGTTTAGAGGATGGATTTCAAGAGAATTAGTTGATCTGCCAAACAGAGGTTCGTGCCGGGAAAGAAAGATTTTTTTCATCAGAGTCGTCATTGAACCGATAATTACCAAGATAATCTTTGATTTATCTTTATACTTATCCCAATATTTTTGCAAAATTGAGAATACACTTGGATCAACATATTTAAAATTTTGGAATTCGTCTAAAATTACGATTAAAAATTTATTTTTTGAATATTGAAAAATTAATTCAAAAAAATCATCAAAAGAATTAAGATGTCCAATAAAAGGAATACCAAAGTTTTTAAGCTCTTTTTCAAAATCTTCCAGAAGAAGTTTTGGCTTTTTTTTAGTTACAAAAAGATAAATTTTTTGTCTTTTTTCTATAGATTTTAGTGCCAGGGTTGTTTTTCCAATTCTTCTTCTGCCCTTTATAATTACCAAATGAGCCTTTTGGTTAGAGGCTTGATATATTTTATTAAGTTCTTCTAATTCTTGTTGGCGGTTATAAAATTTCATAAAATTTATTCAACCAATTATACCATTTGGTATAATACTAAATGGTATAATATTGTCAATGAAAGTTATCCACAGCATTCACGGGTATCTTAAAAAATGGGGCCAGACCCAATTAATAGGTCCCATTAATTAAGACATAAAAATTATTGGCAAATTTTAATCAAGAGCATATCTAAATTTTTTAAATTCCTCTTCACGTAAATTTTTTCAATCGCCAATTTATATTCTAATGATTTATTTCCCAATCCCCGAAGGTATTCCATAGCTCAAAGAGCGAAGGATACCTAATTGCCCAAGTACCCAATTTATATTTTTTGGTTAATTTTTTGCCAAATAGAAAAAATTGGATGGAAACATGCTATAGGAGTATATTTGCGAAGAGAGAAAATGGGGGACTATCTGTCCCCATTAATAAATCTAAAATTAGCTGATGATAACCTAAAAATAAAATACACAGGTCCGACCTGTGCTATTTTCTAATGCCCGACCTGTATATTTTATTCAGATGCATTACAGTTGTTTGATGAATTTTTCAAAATAAAGCACTCTATCTTTTTGAGAAGGATCAAATAAAAATGGTTCAACGTCTTTAGCCAGTGCCCGAAAGTCTAATTCCCTCGCTGTTTTTATTAATGTTTTCTTAAGCTGGTCTTTATTTTTGATGCCTAATTTTGAATCCAGATATTGATAATTTGGCTTAGTTTTGGAGTAAAGAAAAACTATATCAAAAAAATCTCTTCCCTTGGTTCGTTTTCTCTCTAATATAGTAGCTATTTTTTGAGCAAGAATTATGTCTATTGGAACCACTTTTATCCATCTATACACTTCAAATTTTTGTATTAAGTGATCTTTTGGCATATAACTGAATTTATGAGGAGCTGTATCCAATTGGATTAGAACCTTTTCGCTTTCATGCGTGGTTAATTTGAATTCAAACAAAATTTCTAAGATTTTTAAATAGCATCGGAATGCTCCTTTGAAAATATTCCTTACTTCTATCTTGTATCCTTCTTTTTCTAAACCCTTTTTAATTGAGCTCGTTAATAAATTAAAGTCATTCCGACTAATTCCTAAATTGTCAAAATCTAAATCTTCGGAAAATCTGGGATTTCCATAAATTATTTTTAAAGCAGTTCCGCCTAAAAATATTAACCGGTTGGAATATTTGCTCTGATAGACCAGGTTAAGAATTTTGTACTGAAAATATTCTCTTAAAATTCTTCTCTTAAAAGTTTGTTGTGGTTTTGAATATTCTTTGATTATGTCTTGTATGTTAATCATGTCAATCAATATTGTTGATTAATTTTTCAACTCTTTTCTCTAATGTAGGGGACTGAAATAGTCTTAAATATTTTTTTAACTTGCTCTGGTCTATTAAAGATTTAAAATTTTCTTTATTTATCCTTAGCGCCTTAAAGTCTTTTTCTTTTTTTAGGTCTTTCCTTAAATAGAGAAAATCAAGCAAGCTCTTTTCTGGTTCGGCGAATTGATAAGAAAAGCTATTTCTTTTAATGATTCTATAACCAAAAAATAGTTTTGGCTTAACGGTTTGGTAAGAAAAATTAGCAATACTAGTAAGATATTTTTTTGTTTTTTTGGTAGTAATACTGGTAATAGAGTAAACAGTTTCTGGAATTAAATCATAACGAGAAAGAGCCGTTTCTAGTCCGATGTAGGAAGGGGCATATATTTTGTTAGCTATAAAGTATAAATCTTCTTCATTGTAATCTTTGTAAGTGAATAAATAGAAATTCTTAACGATTTTTTGAATCAGCTTCCTTTTTTGCCACTCAAAAAGTCTTCGCCGATCAAAATTTGGGTGAATAGTCAGGACATCTCTTATGTCTATAAGAGGAGAGCCTTTAAATTTATTGTAAAATTCAATAAATTTCATTTCTTAATTTGGTTATTTTTAACCTATTACAGAAATAAGTATAACAATCCTTAAAATTTTGTAAAGTAAAATACATTAAAATACATAGGTCCGACCTGTGTATTTTTCCAATTTCCCAATCCCCGAAGGTATTCCATAGCTCAAAGAGCGAAGGATACCTAATTGCCCAAGTACCCAATTTATATTTTTTGGTTAATTTTTTGCCAAATGGAAAAATTCGTTTTGAAACCCGCATTAGGAGCGCATTTCCAAAGAGAGAAAATGGGGGACTATCTGTCCCCATTAATTTGTGGCAGGCAGGCAAACAATAATCAATAACCAATGGATTAATTGTTGATTGTTGATTGCTAACTGCTTACGGATTTTTTAACAATTCTTGCCCGCCGACCTGTCCGCCGAAGCTTTAGGCGAAGGAGGAAGCCTTGGCGTAGGAGGGAACAATCAGCAATTAGCAATTTCTGTTTTTGACATTTGGATTTTGCCCGGCCTTCGTAGCCGAAGCTACTTCGGCGGAGTAGGCGATTTTATTTGACATTTGCCTGCCCGCCTCTGGAGGGACATTTGAGCTTTGACATTTTATGTCCCCTTATGTCCCCTTATGTCCCCTTTGTAGATGGGGCTTAGAATATAATAAACGCCTTTTCCTGTTCTGCCCTTTTTGATTAAAATTTCTCTCCTAACAAGATTTTGTAAATCGCGGGTAGCAGTTTTCTTCATTGTCTTGTTAATTTTTTGATACTCTGCGTTAGTAATTTTGCCCACTTTCCTCGTATATTCTATTGCTTTTTTTTGCCGCTCATTAAGCTTGAAACCTCCTCCTTTAAACTTCTCTTTTGTCGAAAATATCGTTACTAATATAGAATATTTATCTGCCTTTATCTTTGGTAGCTTCGGTTTCAGGGGATGTTTTTTGTGTTCATTAATTATCTTATTCCAGCCTTCTCCTAATTCTTCAATATATTTAATTTTTGCTAACACATTAGATATAACGGGATTTCTTGAGTATTGCTTTTCAGTTATATTCTTTGGTGTTATCCCGACTGGTAGTCCTCCTGGATTGTAGAATTCTGTTCTGTCAGAAAATACTTTTATGATAATTTTAGAACCTTGGTCAGAGTAATCTCTGTGGCAAATAGCATTAGTAATAAGTTCTCTGATAGAAAACCAGCAGTATTCTGATATATCTTCCCTCTCAACTCTGTGGGGTAGCATTCTTGACATTATTGCTAAATGCTCTTTTAAATATTCATCACAATTGTCTATTTGCTTAAAAATGTTATCAACGAACTCCCTATAATCCAATCTTTCTATTCCTTCTTGCTTTCCCCTGTATCTTGCCAATGCAATGTAAGAGTTTCTGAATAATCTTTGTGGATTTTTGCCAAATAATAAAATTCCAGCATTTGTTGGTTTATCGTTCTCGATGCAGCCGAGCGCTTTAAGTATTTCCTTATCGTTCCCGGCTATTTTTCTTTTAGCTAAAGATTCGTATTTTGGTATGAAAAAAATTTTTACAAATTCCCAATCAATATCTTCCAAGCTCGCCTCCTCGCAAATCTGTTCGTCCCAATAAATCTTTTTTCTTTCTAAAATCAGTTTTTCTATTTCATTTTTGCCCATTTTTAAAGTAGATTTACCCACTCTTTTGAATGCCCGACCAAAAGCAAAAACAGGCTTTTCTTTGGTTTCGTTTACTTCAATAACGATTATTTTCTTTTGAGCAATTTCTTCAATTTCAATTTTGGGATAAAGTTTCGGCTCCAACCCGACCGAAATCTTGTTTGTTATTCTCTCTATTGTATCCTTTCCAATTTGTAAACCCAAAATCTTGCTCTTAGAGGAGACACCAATAATAATTTTACCGCCATTTTTATTAGCAAAACCGGCAATCGTCTGGATAATCTCTTTTATTTGAGACAAAGAAGGCTTTAGCTCCAAGCTCTCGCTTTCTCCTTTTTCTATTAGTTTTTTGGTTTCTTGTTTCCTAATTTCTATGTTAAAATGTTCCAATGCCTGCCCCGTAGTCAAATCCGAAGGATTTGTACTACTGGGGTTACCATGCTCTAAATCTATAATATACAAGTCCGAAATATTGAGGAGAAAATGGGGGACTGCCCCGCTTTTAAACGACCTTAAAAAATATTTACTTTATTTATAATTTTCTAAGTAAAAATTTAATAAAAATAAAGTATCTTTTTTTAAATTTTCTTTTACCCAAATTTTTTGTCTTTCATCAATAATATCCCCTAATCCTTGAAGGATATATTTATTATCAATTCTTCCAACAGCTTTAATACATTGTTTTAAATAATTTTTAAATTTCTTTTTTGTCCTTGACTCAACAATTTTTTTATTAATATCCCAATTATTTTTTGCAAACCACCAAATATCAAAAATATCCCGATTAGCAATTTGTTTTCTCTCCAAAAGAGCAACTAACTTATGAGCAAACATATCTTGTTTTTCTATTACCAACATAGAAATTCCTAAATAATTTTTTATTTTATAATGATTAAGAAAGATTTTTTTTGAAATTTCAATTTTTAAATTTCGTAGTTCTTCTTTATAAGAAAGAAGAAAAAATAAAGTAAATCGTTTTTCTCTTGCTTCTTTTATTTTCCCATATTTTTTTAAGATATTTTTGATTTTTTCAAAGACAAAATTTTTCTTTTCAGGATCTAAGAGATTAAAGTCCAAATCAACTGAGAATCTAGGCAATTTATAAAAAAGATAAGCGGCAGTTCCGCCCTTAAAACCAAGCAAAGTAGCTAACTGGCTATCAGAATAAATATCTTTAAGGACTTGAACCAAAATAATTTTATGTTTTTGAATGTCAAGCATTGAAATATGTTTTTACCTTTTTAATTAGTTGTTTGTTTTGATAAATTTTAGCCAATTCAAAAACTTTCTTTTTATCAAGGACATCTAAATTATCAAAATAATAATTTTTATAAAGATATAAAGCATCAAGGAAAGCCCTTTCTTTGGTAGCTATAGAATAATTTTCCTTTTGAATTATACCAGACGAATTTAGAAGAATTTCATTTTTAATTTTTCTAATTTGAATTTTTTGTTTATCTGTTTCTACTTTTCTTGTTAAATAACTTACAACAAAAATAGTCTCATAATATTGGAAAATTATTCCTTCTTTAGCTAAAACAGTTTCTAGGCTGACATAGGCAGGAGTGTAGATTTTAGTGGCCAATTCAAGTTTGTTGTAATTTTTGTCTTTAGAATAAATGCCTCGTTTTATTCGATATAATTTTTTTGTTTTAGTATAATCATTTATTCTAGCCCAAACTAATTTTAGTTGAGTAACTCCCCAAAGCAAAACAATGTCTTTTGTCGTAAAGACAGTTTGGGGAGATTTATATATTTTTCCTAAATCATAAGATTTATATTTTTTCATATTTATGGACTATACTCTATGAATTTCATCAATTGTAGTTTACAAAACAAAAATTAGTTTGTCAAGCTAATGTACAAGAATGGGTATACCATTCTTAGCAGGATACATAAGTAATACTTTAAGAAAAAATGGGAAACAGTCCCATTTTTTAAATCTATTATCTATAAATTGTTGATTATAGCCTTTTTAATATATCGGAGTATTCTTCTGGTGATATATTCAGAATTCTTAAATTATTGCGAATTATAAAAATCGGTAAATTAGTGTCTCTTGGTAATATAACTGGTCTTTGAAGTTCTTTTCTCCAATAAATTCTATGATCCCCCTTTTCTCTTTTAAAGGAACATCCAACAAAAAGAAGGAATTTCTCAAATTTTTTCCAGTGTATAGGTACTATACGAGGCATATTATGTTTTTAAAGCCATTTCGACATTTTCTATCCGTTGAGAAACAAGTACTGGAGGCGTCCATTCTGTTTTTATTTTTTTCCATCCTAAATCTAATAGAACAGTATTTAGGTCTCCATTCATAGCGGTTTCATTAAAAAAAATTTTTACAATTTCGCTAAATCGTTTTCTTACTTCATTATAAGTTTTTCCAGAGGTTGATAAATCAAGAACTGGAGTATACGCCACAAAACTTTTTCCTTCGCGGAAAATAGATACTGGCAAATTAACTTTAAATTTTATTTGTTTCATGTATTCAATTTTTAGTAAAATCTACTTTTATTTTAGTTGAATTCAAATTAAAGTCAATATTATAATAAATTAGTTGTGGACAACTTAAGAGTAAAAAATGGGGACAGTCCCCAATTTTTGTTTCTTGTATCTTGTATCTTGTTTCTTGTTTTTTTTGTATCTTGTTTCTTGTTTCTTGTATCCAATTACCCGAAGGTACTCCGTAGCTCAAAGAGCGAAGGATACCCAATTACCTAACTTTTTATATTTTTAATAACCATTTCCACAATGGGATAAAGTTTATTTTTTTACCTTTAATATTTTCTCTTTTTTCGTTGTCCCATGTAATGATTAATAAATCATCACAATTTAATTCCTCACTTGCTTCAATTAATGCATCTGTTTCTCTCTTATAAGTTTTTGGATCGTCTATATCATAACAAACCTGGATTAATGTTTCTAACGTTATTGCTTTTTTTAAGACAAAATCAATTTCTTTGTCATTTCTTGTCTTGTAATAAAATATATCTTGATTTAACTTATAATCTTTTCTTAAAATTTCATTAAAAACTAAATTTTCCATTAGTTTTCCTGTATTTTGAGAAAATTGAAATGATTTTGCGTGGATAAAGCCATTATCAACAATATAACATTTCTTTTTTGTCTTTATTTGTTTTTTTATCTTAAAATCAAACCTATTCAACGTAAACATTAAATATGATTCTTCAAGATATTTTATATATATTTGAACCGTATTCGTGCTGTTGAAATCTAAGTTTTTTCTTAAGGATGCGAAACTGAATTCAGAAGAAAAAGTGCTAATCATATAAGATGATAAATCGTAAAGTTTTTGAGTTAATTTTACAGAATGCCTTTTAACTATGTCTGTTAATAAAATAGAATCAAAAAGTGTTCCTAAATAAACCTTTGGGTCTATGTTTTTTGTAACAATTTCTGGGAAACCGCCATTATTGAGATATTCATCTAAATAATTTAAAATTTTGCCTCTTGTCTCAGGGATTTCCATATATTTTTCATCTAATTCAACCTTTTTTGCTGTTAAAAATTCTTTAAAACTGAATGGGAAAATTTTTATTGGAATATATCTGCCTGTTAGCGCGGTTCCAAACTCCTTGCTTAATAGTTTTGAATTTGATCCTGTAAGAATTAAGTTAAACCCTCTTCTTTTAAGTTTATTTACAAATAGTTCCCAGTTTTTTAGATTTTGAATTTCGTCAAATAAAATAAAATCAGGTTTAGAATAAACATCAAGAATTGATTTTATGATATCATCATTGTTTTCTATTTTTAATAAATTTTCGTCATCAAAGTTTAAATAAGCAAAATTTTTGTTTTTTAGTAACAAAAAAGAGAAAACAGATTTACCAGATCTTCTTGGGCCCATAATCACTTTTATTAAATCCTGATTTAGAAAATTTTTAGCAAAATCAAGTTTTTCTCTTAAAATATAACTTTCAGAGAGAATTTTTTCTTTTTCTATTTTATGTTGTAATATCGTATCTTTTATCATATATTTTATTTCTATTGCACAAAAAACTTCTTTTTTGTGCAATACACTGATTTCATTGCACAAAATCTGCTAATTTTGACGATTATGTCCTTATATATTAGCCAAAATAAACGATTTGGTCAATAAATTAGTTGTGGATAACCTGAAAATAAAATACACGGGTCCGACCCGTGCTATTTTAGTATTTATCCGAAATCCTGGTAAATTGGAAAAGAACACTCTATAAATTGCTCTGGTAAGGATTTTGCGAGTAGTAAAAAAAGGTGCCAGGCACCAAATTACCTACTCTCATAACTTGCTTAAAATTTTCTTCTGTTCTAATAAAATATTTTCTTACTTTTTTGCCCAATTCGTTATTTTCAAGCATTGCTACTTCTTTCGCCATATCTATTGTTAAGATGTATTCTATACTTCGTACATCTC
>JAHIMV010000114.1 GCA_018896315.1 Patescibacteria group bacterium
AGGACTGGACAATAAATCAATTTAATGGTGTAATAAGGATACATTCAGGTAATGGTTTAGTGGTAGTTGACAAAAATGGACGACGAGAAAAATCTGTTAATAAAATTTTAGGCACATTGGCAGAGCTTATAGTATTTTATAAATAATCATATAATTGAAAGTATGAATATTGTAATGAAAAAATTCGGAATTTTATTAAATAGTAGACCTGCTGGAAGGGAGGCGGCTTTGCGTATATTCCAAATAGTTAATGGATCTATTGACGAAAAAGAGGTAATTTTAGACTTTGCTGGAGTAGAGATTCTCACCCCCTCTTTCGCCGATGAACTTTTATATTTACTTAAAGATAAATATAAAGCAATTAAAGAAATAAAAGTCAAGAATACAGAAACGCCAGTCGTGGCAGATACAATATCTTCAACCACAGAAGATGCAGAAACATTAATAAATACAAAATAGAGATTTTGGAATCACCATTTATTTTATACCAATCAATAGTTTTAAGCGCGTCTAATTATTCTATTGATTTTTAAATATATATCTGTATAATATCAATACAGTATTTAAAAAAGGGCGTCGACCGTTAGGACGATGGCTCTTTTTCCTTTATGTCCAATTGACTATATTGTGAATTTATTTACAGTGCCATTTACAGTGCCATTTACAGTGCCATTTATTTTATAATAACCTGTTTTTGCAGAACCAATAAATTTAATTATTTTTCTATTTTTTAGTTCCAATAAATTTCTCTTAGCTGTTCTTAAAGAGACATTAACCAACTTTACATATTCTTTAGTAATAATTTTTCCTTTTGTCTTAATATATTCTAAACATTTTTTCTGTCTTTCATTCAGTCCTTCTAAAATATCCTTTTCGATATAAGTTGATTCTTTAATTTGTGATTCAAATGTAATTTTAGTTTCTATGGGGTGTAATTCATAATATGGTTTTTTATTGCCCCATTCTTCGCTCAAATTTTTCATCATATAAGAGAAAAAATGGGGGATTGTCCCCATTAATTTTGTCTATATGGTAAAAAAAGGTGTCAGGCACTAAATTTAGTAAGGATGTTTAGCAAAAGACAAAACTTTTGCGTTATTAAACGGTCAATTTATTATTTTAATCTTTTTTTATCTTCTACTCCTTGTAAATAATTATTTTTATTTGAAACTTTTTTACCGCTTTTTTTCTCTAAATCTTTTCGTGCTCTTCCTGCTACGCCTCCACCCTTTTTTGCCACAATTTTATTTTTATCAAAACCTTGAGTGTTTTTATTGCGCGCGATTTCCGTTGTTGACGCCTCGCCCAACATAGTGAAGATTAATTCCAAATCATCCATATGATCGCGCAGGTTTTCTCTTTTTAGTTTCTTAAATTTTTTATATTCACTTGGGGTCATGCCAAAGGTGGCTTTGGAAATTTCTGCCGTCAAGATGGCATATTCTTTTTGTTCTTTAACTCCTCTCTTTTGCCATTCCTCTGTTAATGTATCTCTAACCGCAATACCGCGCATTCTTTTTTCAATCCAATTATCACTATATCCCTTAACTTTATATAGCATTCTTGTTCTTTTGGTTGCCAGTTCAGGATCTTCTATTTCTTCTATTCTTTCATATCCAACCCGCGCTAACCACCGCTTAAACGGCTCAGCTTTGGGAGAAGGAATTGATTGAATAATGCGAAATATTGTTTCCGTGTTAGCGCAATCGGTTTCACGCATTTTTCCATCTGATGCAGATAATTTCAACTGTCCGATTTTTTCGGACACTTCGAAATATCCCTCATCTCTAAGCTTTTTCTTTAAATCATTCCAATATTTTCTCGGTCTTCCTGTGCCTGTCAAGGCTTCAATAATATCAATGATGGAGAACCACCATTCATTATTATAAATGGTTTTTCTGATTTCTTTTCTTTGAAAAAGGGCAATTTTTGTAGTAATAATTTCTTTATCCATGTATTTGAACTTTTAATTTATTTTATAACTCCCAATACTCATCTTTTGCAGTAAAATTGTTAATCAAGCTCTCTCGTAAGTATGTTAATTTTAGATAATTTCATATTGAATTAAGATTCGAGATTATCTAGGTGTTTTAAAATATCTTTTTTCCCGATTACCCAATCCCTAATCCCCAATTTTTGTATCTTGTTTTTTGTATCTTGTATCTTGTCTTTTGTTTCCAATTACCCGAAGGTATTCCGTAGCTCAAAGAGCGAAGGATACCCGAAGGTATTCCGTAGCTCAAAGAGCGAAGGATACCCAATCCCTAATCCCCAATTCTTGCATCTTGTTTCTTGTTTTTTTGTATCTTGTATCTTGTCTTTTGTTTCCAATTACCCGAAGGTACTCCGTAGCTCAAAGAGCGAAGGATACCCAATCACATTGTCTTTAATTGATTTTTAAGAATTTCTTTTATGTTTTTTGATAAATTTTTAACAAATTTTTGATCTTTTATTAATGGTTGTAGGTCTAATTTTATACTTTGGTTATCTATATTTTTTATTTTAATCAAGAGATTTTTTTTAAGCTCTTTTTTATTTTTAATATCAGGAACGCACTTTAGGTTTGGCTTTACTTTTTTATCTAAGTACCACATAAAATCAAAATAATCTCTCCCTTTTACTCTTATTATTATTTTTTTTGTCTTTTTGTCGGTTTTTTCCCATTTTCTGTTTAAAATAGCGTTTAATTTTGTTGCCATTAAAGTAGGAGTATCAAAAGTTTTTACTAAAATTGATTCGTTAAATCTAAAGATAGGGATTAATTGTGTTTGATAATTTTTTAAAAAATCAGAATTTTCAAATATCTCAATTTTTATAATTGATAAGTCAGTCTCATTTTCTTTGGTTAAGTCTAATTTATGCAAAATAGGAAATTTTAAATAAATTCTGAATTTTTGAATTCTGGTATGAATTTTTATATTAAATTTTTGACTAAAAAATTTTTGTATATCTTTTGCCAAGATACTTAAATTTATTTTTTTCTTTTTTATGTTTATAAAATCTAAATCTTCTGACAGGCGAGGCAGGTCAAAACAGTGTCTTAAGCATGAACCACCATAAAAAATGAGGTCTTGGTATCTTTTATCTGAATACAAAAAAGACAAAATTGGCACTTGCAAATATTCTTTAACCAAGTTTCTTTTAAAAACATTAGTTGTTTCTTCTTGGGATAGTAATAATTTTATTTTTTCAAGCATAATAATTTATAGATAGTTTCCATTTTTTTAGACCCTTCAAGCTTAATATATTTATTTAGTTCTAATTTATCTTTTTTGTTAAAACTTTCCAAGTTTAATCTTAATTCTTTTATATAGGATTTATCAATAATTAGATTTTTTCTTAAATACAAAAAATCAAAAAGCGCTTTTGCCTTTGTGGCTTTTGAAATGAAAAAATTATCTATTTTTTCTGTTTTAAATCCAATAAAAAGTTTATTTTTTATTTTATGATAAATAAAGTTTCCAAAACTATTCGTTAAAATTTTTGTTTTATTCGCGCTAATTAAGGTGAAATTTTTAGGCATTTCTGTTAAAATTTCATTTTCAGACAAAACATAATCTAAGCTTAAATAAGATGGTTCGTAAATTTTTTCTGATATAAATTCTAAATAAGGAGACAAAAGGTTTTTTGTTTTAATATTATTTATAAAATTTTTAGAAACGTATATCCCTCTTTTTAATTTTATAAGATAATTTTTTTTTGATAGGCGAGATAGATTAATCCTTAAATATTTTTCATCTATATTGTCAATAATTTTTAGATTTTTAATACTAAAATAAGGTAGATTATTTACCGATTTAATAATTTTTTCTGATATTGTTTCCGATGATTTATTTCTCATAATATACAATAATTGTATATTATAGGAAACAATAAGTCAATAAATTAGTTGTGGACAACTTAAGAGTAAAAAATAGGGACAGTCCCCAATTTTTGTTTCTTGTATCTTGTATCTTGTTTCTTGTTTTTTTTGTATCTTGTTTCTTGTTTCTAATTACCCGAAGGTATTCCGTAGCTCAAAGAGCGAAGGATACCGAAGGTATTCCATAGCTCAAAGAGCAAAGGATACCTAATTGCCCAAGTACCCAATTTATATTTTTTGGTTAATTTTTTGCCAAATGGAAAAATTCGTTTTGAAACCCGCATTAGGAGCGCATTTCCAAAGAGAGAAAATGGGGGACAGTCCCCATTAATTAGTCCCCATTAATTGTACATTTTTTTTTCTTATATTCAGCGCCTAATGCTTCACAACTATCTTCAATTACTTTTAAGCTATGTTTTTTAGCGATTCTTAATATTTTATCCCAATCTGCAGGATGTCCGAATATATCTACTGCTAGAATAGCTTTAGTTTTTTTGGTAATTGCTTTTTCTATTTTTTCAGGATCAATGTTTAAAGTTTCAGGGTCAATATCTACAAAAATTGGTTTTGCTCCTTCATAAAGGATACAATTAGCAGAAGCGATAAAGCTAAAAGGAGAAGTAATAACCTCATCCCTGCCCGCCGTAGCTTTTTTATCCCTCGTAGTTTTAGCGAAGTGGGAAGCGGAGGCAGGTCCCTTTTTAATCCCTAAAGCGCGAATCAGCAAATGTAAACCAGAGGTGCCAGAATTAATCGCTATAGCATATTTTGTGCCAATATATTTAGCAAATTTATTCTCAAATTCTTTCAATTTTGGTCCTAAAGCCAAATTAGGTGTTTTTAAAACACCCACAACACTATTTATTTCTTTCTCCGTAATATCAGGTTGTGATAATGGAATTTTTAACATATATAACGGGTTATTTTTTAATATTTTTTATCTGAATTTTACCCAAAATTTGCACCCCACTTGCGCCGCATTCATCAATTATTTCCCTTTGTTTTTTCGTCCGATAATCGTCCGGATAAAATCATAATGCAGTATCAACGAAATAATACTCTCTAATCGTCGCACAATCGTCGCACAATCGTCGCTAAATCATTAAGCTAACACATAATACACGTTTCTCCCCTCTCCTTTTCTCTTTATTATGCCCTTTTCTTGTAGATAATTAAATTCTCTAAATACGGTATCTTTTGATACGTTTAATATTTCAATGCTCTCTTTTCTCGAAATTCTCCCATGTTCTTTTAGATACTCAATAATCTTTCTCTGTCTGTCAGTCAACTCCTCCAAAATCTTTTCAGTAATCCTATATTTCCTAAACGTAATCACCAAATCTTTGGCCACTTCTTCAAACAGGGGTTCTGGCAAGCCGTGCTTTAGGCAATCTTTGATAATTCTATTGGTTCCCGTCCCCCATTCCTCTATAAATTTAATCAAGAAGAAACACTTGCCAATCAAGTGATTTCTTAAAATGGACTTGTGCTTTTTCTTTAAATCCTCTATTGTCTGACCTCCTGGTAGGGGACCGCAACCCCAGACCTCAATTCTATCATCAAATATTCTGATTTGAACATTACTGGAGGCTTCATAATCCCTGTGGCAAATGGCATTTATGATTGCTTCTCTTATTGCGTCGGGCGGATATTCGTATCTTTCTTCTCTGGCCGGCTTTCCAGTGATAAAAATTTCCATCGGTATATGTTCCAAAACAAAATTTAAAGATTTATCAACCTGGTCAATTATGTTTCCTCCAAAAACTTTCATATCTAAGAATTTCAATGGCTCTATCCCTTTAAATCTGGCACATCTTGTTTCTGCCAACGAAAAAAATCTCTGAGGATTTTTGCCAAATAGCAAAACTGCCGCATTAGTTAATTTTCCTTTTTTCATCAATTCCAATCTTTTCAATGCTTCTCCAATCGGGGTTTTGGGATTCACACCAAAATTTCTTTCTGCCTTTGCTTTTCTTAAAAACCATTTTACTTTTTCGTTATCAATGTCTTTTAGTGCCGCCCCCTCGCAAATCTGCCCATCCCATTTTATCTTTCCGGTATCCTTGGCAAATTCTATAACTTCTTCTGGCGATAATGGCTTATCGTGAGAGGCAATTCTTTTATAGGCAATGTTCTTGAAAGAATGCAAGCTGTCCGACTTTTTCACTTCTACTACAAAGACATTTTTGTCTTCAATTTCTATAGCTTCGATTTCAGGATAAACTGACGGTTTGCAAGTATGGGCAATGTTAGCAATTTTTTCTTCATACTTTTTGTCAATACCAATAATTTTTCCATTATCACCAATCCCAAGCAGAATAGTTCCATTATTAGTATTAGCAAAAGAACAAATAGAATTACCTAACCTATCATTTATCTTTGATTTAAATTCTATTTTTTGGTTTTCTCCTTTTTTTATCAATTTTTTGGTTTTATCTTTAATTTTATATTTTTGAATTGTCATTTTGATTTTTGATATTTACATTTTACATTAAATAGACAATAACTCCAATTCCTACTATTATAATCTGAATTCCATAGCAAATCAACACAGTTTTTTTAATTGATAATCCTTTTCAGTAATCACAGGTTGTGATAATGGAATGTTTACCCCATTATTGATTTTTTCAGCTTTCGCCATAGTTTATTTTTTATCTGAATTTTGTCCTAAGAGTTTTTTAATATCCTCATTTGTAAACTCTTTTTTGTAATCAATTAACTTTGTATGTTTAATGTTTCTTAATTCTTCATCGTATGTTGCCATTATTCTTCTAACTCTCTTTTTATAGACATTCCAGTTTCGTGTTGAAGAAAATTGTTTGAAAATTCTTATAAATTCTCGTTGATTCAAAGGATTTTTATCCTTTTTATATTTTTTTTCAAGCTCTCCCGCTAGTCCTGTTTCAAAACTGCCTATAACAAATAAAATTTCTTCATACATCGTATTTCTAGTCAGATCCTTTTTGGCTAAATTTAATAATTTTCTATATTCTTTTGCTCTTTCAGCAAATAAAAATTGATAAAGCATATCTGTATAGGTCCCGTAATACTTGACTGATACATATTTTTTTATGCTATCAGTAAAATCTTTTCTGTAATCTTTTGTTTCTTCTCTTGTTTCTTTAAAGTCTTTAGAAAGTTGATTCACAAATTTCGGGTTTTCTAAAGCTACTCTCATAACTTGCTTAAAATTTTCTTCTGTTCTAATAAAATATTTTCTTACTTTTTTGCCCAATTCGTTATTTTCAAGCATTGCTACTTCTTTCGCCATATCTATTGTTAAGATGTATTCTATACTTCGTACATCTC
>JAHIMV010000115.1 GCA_018896315.1 Patescibacteria group bacterium
CTGAGGTAGCAGCTAGGGCTCATATTGAAAATATTTTACCAGTAATTAAAAAATCTTTAAAAAAAATAGATTATAAAAAAATTGATTTAATTTCGGTTACTCAAGGACCTGGACTCATTACCTCGTTGTTAGTCGGATTAGAGACTGCAAAAACATTATCTTACGCTTGGAAAAAACCATTAATGGGTGTTAATCATTTAAATGGACATTTAGCAGTCAATTTTATTGAACATGAAATAAAAAATGTTTTTCCGGCAATTAGCTTAATTGTTTCTGGGGGACATACTGAACTTGGTTTAATGAAAAAATCTGGTTCTTATAAAAAGATTGGACAAACCAGGGATGATGCCGCCGGAGAATGTTTTGATAAAATAGCCAAATTATTAAAAATTGGATACCCTGGCGGCCCAGCGGTAGCCCATTACGCTACGCAATCATCAATCATCAATCATCAATCATCAATCAATTTTCCTCGCCCAATGATTAAAACAAATGATTTTGACTTTAGTTTTTCAGGACTAAAAACAGCTGTCCTTTATTTTGTTAAAAAGAACAAAAATAAACTGGAAAAGAAAAAATTTGTTCAGAACATTTGTGCTGAATCTCAACAAGCAATTATTGACGTTTTAATTCATAAAACAATTAAAGCAAGTAAAAAGTATAAAGCAAAATCGGTTTTTCTTAGCGGCGGAGTAGCCGCTAATCAAGAACTAAGAGAACAATTAAAGCTCCACATTTGTAAATTACCAAATAATGTAAAATTCTTTGTTCCCTCAAGAAATCTTTGCACTGACAATGCAGTAATGATTGCTGCAGCGGCCGCCCTCAAATTCAAAAACTTAACCCCCATTCAAAAGAAAAAATTAAAAAATAATTGGCAAAAAATAAAAGTAGATCCCAATCTAAGCCTTTAAAAAATAAAATAAATTTAACAGCTATTCTGAGCTGATTTTTATTTTTTTCTTTCTTAATGTAATTTTTGGCAATTAATTTTTAAATCAAAAAATTCAACTTAGAATTCTGAAAAATAAATTTACTGTTCCTGCGGATAATTGTCCCCTATTGATAATTCTGCGAAGTAGAATACGGGCGATAGCCTGTTATAAAATGCTTTTTTAATTTGACAAAAAAATTAAACTTGGTAATATTATATCAAGCAAACAAAACTTTTGCACATTTACAAAGGAGGTCTAAAAATGAAAGAAAAATTATTAGTTATAACTAAATGTTCAAATTGCCCATACTGCAGAAATGAAGGAACACCGTGGTTCTTTTGCAGGCATCCAGCAGGGAAGCAGAGCGATTGAACATGGAAGGGTGTTCATGTCAACATAGTTTTTCCCTCAAAAATTCCAGTAAACTGCCCGATGAAAGATAAAGAAACATACGTCAGGGACAGGGGTGTGTAAAAAAACAAAAAGGAGGTACAAATTCAGGGGCGGATCAGATATCGATCCGCTTTCTTTATTTTTTAAAAAACATTTTGAAAAAAAGACGAAATTTCGCCTAACATTTCGGGGTATATACGATGTTGCCGAGCGTATTTATTGGTAGCATTTAAACCATAGATATGCGAGGCAATATGGGCAAGGACGAGCCAGGTCCTGAGCCTATATGCCGTGTTAGGAATGGTGAGGGCGAAGCCCGAAAGCACAGCGTCCCCTTGTAATTTTTTGGGCGTTTTATCTAATGAGCGAATGCAATACATCAAGAATAAGAATTAAGGCAAGGTTCAATATGTATTAAGGTTGAAAATTTTTTGGATCAGCATTCTCCACAATTCTACCATATTTATAAACATGGTTCTTATCTTTAGCATAATGATCATATTTAGTGTCACTTAAAACTTCAAATGTTTTAGCATCTGCATCTTCAATTTTTTTACCAGAAGAATAAACACTGTTTTTATCTTTTGAATATCCCATTTCTAAAATTTCAAATGTTTTAGCATCTGCATCTTCAATTTTTTTACCAAAATAATAAACACTATTTTTATCTTTTGCCAATACACTATTTTCTAAAATAAATGTCTCAGAATCAGCACCGACAATTATTTTATGCTCATAATCCCAGCCTGTAGACCAATAAACATTATTTTCGTCTTTTACATGGTAATGGTTTAAAATTTCAAATGTTTCAGGATCTATTTTTTTCAAGTTTTTTGTTCCATAATAAACATTATTTTTATCCTTTGAAAAAAACAAATTAATAATTTCAAATGTCTCAGAATCAGCACCGACAATTATTTTATAACTATCGTACTGGCTGATAGACCAATAAATACCATTTTTATCTTCTTTAAAATTTTTATCTATGATCTTGAAAGTTTCTGCGTCGAAAGATTCTATTTTCTCATGTTCAAGATAAAGCCCATTTTTATCTCTAAAATAACCATCATCTAATATCTCAAAAGTTTCTGCGTCATAGTCTTTCATGATTTTTCCATTCCAATAAACATGTTTTTTATCTTTTGCGTAACCATAATCCCAGTTATCTAAAACTTCAAAAGTTTTTACATCAGCCCATGGAATGATTTTTTTAGTAGGACAAGGAATTTGAGGAGGTGCACAAGCTGTCATCGGTTCATAATAAACAAATTTTTCATCAGCAAAATACCCTTCCCCCAGATTTTTAATGCTTCCTTTATTAGACAAGTAATAATTGTGAAATAATATTAAGAAGATTAGAATTAGTAATCCTATTGAAATTGTGAAAATTAGAACTTTTTTCATACTGACATAATTTGAATTAATTAATATAAATATAGCGATTGCTTCAAATCAAATTGAACCTTGCCCTTCTATGACACTACTTCTAATGGGGACAGTCCCCAAGAATCCACCTATTAATCTGGCTTAACCAAGCACCATTGCGAAGTAAAAATCGAATTTGGCAAAAAATTGACCAAAATAATATTTTTAAATCATTTTTTCATTTTTAATAAACCCTATACTTTCGATTTCCTTTGAATTAATTCCAGTATGCACAAATTTTATATATTCCTGACGCGCCTGTTCTAAATTATCCGCTCCAATATAAGATAAAAATTTATCTCTATCTACTAAATCATCATTGTAAACTTCTTGACAATAAATAGAAAAACTGCTCCAACGATAATCTTCTGGCATCTTTACTAATCCAGCATGAACTGCGTTTAAATCAATATAACGCCCAACAGCCCAAAAATATTTTTCTTTATCAACTACACTACTATAAAACCTATCTTGAAAAACATGGCCTGAACGATGGTAACGATGATTAAAATAAATGGCATATAGAAAATTAATTCGTCCCATAATCTCTGAAATAGATGCATCTCGCCTCTCAATTAGCAAATGAAAGTGGTTGGGTAAAAGATTGTAAGAATAAAAATAAAATGGGAACTCTTTTTTTACTTGTCTAATAATATTTAATAATTTTTTGTAATCGCGGGGTCTTAAAAAAATTCTTTTCTGATTATTCCCTCGGCAAACAATATGATAAATTACCTTGTGTTGATCAATATATTTTCTAGCTCTTCTTGACATAAAATTAATTTTAACGGAAAACTAACTTTTGGTCAAATTTTTGCCAAATTGAATTTTTTGCTCTATAAGATACTCCTGATGTGCGTTTTAAGAGGTCACTTTAGGGGGACTAGTATGTTAAAATAATTCTCTAAGATGTTGCTTTGTGATAAACTATTGAGTAGGAAATGGATAATGCTTTGGGGGACTTGCGAATTTAACGCTCAGGGACAGATTGCAGTCCATTTCCTACCCTCGCTAGTATGAACAAATAGAATATTGCCACTCCGATGTTTATCGGAGCAAGGCCAAAATACTAGTGTTTCTCTGGCGAAAAGATCTAATTTGCTTAATTTAAGGACTATGAGC
>JAHIMV010000116.1 GCA_018896315.1 Patescibacteria group bacterium
GCGAATAGCGCACTACGAATGCGCACATGCGAATTTATTAGAATATTGTATGCGAATAGCGCACTACGAATGCGCACATGCGAATTTATTATAATATTGTATGCGAACCCTGAAGGAGAGCAAGCTCCCTACAGGGCAAGTAGCGCTTAATAAGTTAATGTCAAGAATGTTTACCCCGTATAATCCCGCAGGGATTTGTACGGGGCGCACATGCGAATAATTTATTTGTTGCATTCGCATATTATTCGTAGATTTGAATTATGTTCTTATGAAAAGGAGACTACTTAATTTTAATCAAGATCAGCAAAAAAAAATAGGGGAAATTAATCCTCAACAATTTTTGTCTGTTTTTATTATCTCTGCCATAAGTATTTTTCTTATTATTCTGGTTAGCGGCTTGATAATTGCTCAAAAAACACCAAATCAATTATTAGCCAGTTCTGCTCTGGCTAACCTTAAAGATACGTCTCCTCAATTTAATATTAAAGAGCATGTTATTGAATCAGGTGAGGTTTTTATTAAACTAAACACAGCCTTAGGTTTAAGTGAAGAACAATTGCAACAAATTCTTAATTCATCAAAAAATGCATATGATTTAGTTCAAATTAGAGCCGGGAACAAAATTCGCTCTTTTTTTAATATAACTACTAATGAATTTGAAAAATTAGAATATGAAATTAATCAAAATAATATTTTAATTGCTGAAAAATTAGAAACAGGGGAATTAAAAGCAGAAAATAGAGCGGTTATCTATGAAATTGAATTAACCAGAGTTTCTGCCCAAGTTGAAGAAAGTCTTTATCAAACTGGACAAAGTATAGGATTAATAGACAAAACTATTATGGAAATGGCTGATATTTTTGCCTGGGACATTGATTTTGGCTTTGATATAAGAGTTGGTGATGAATTTGAACTCTTATATGAAAAAAGGTATTTGGATGGCCAAGAAGTTAGTCCGGGTAAAATTTTAATTGCTCGTTTTCAAAATCAAGAAAAAGATCATTGGGGCGTTTATTACAAAAACTTTGAAGACAGAGAAGACTATTATGACTTAGAGGGTAATTGCTTAAGAAGACAATTTTTAAAAGCTCCGATTAATTATAGATATATTAGCTCTGGTTATAGTTTAAGCCGCTATCATCCTGTTTGGCATATATATACTACTCATCGGGCTATTGATTATGCTGCTTCTTGTGGTACGCCAGTTTCCGCTTCAGGAGCCGGAACAGTTATCTTTGCTGGCTGGAAAAACAATGTTTATGGATATACAGTAGAAATTCGCCATAATAGTGTTTATACTACTCGTTATGGACATTTATCTGATTTTGGCAAAGGAATTAGATATGGAGCAAAAGTAACTCAAGGTCAAATAATCGGTTTTGTGGGAACGACTGGCACATCAACGGGTTGTCATTTAGATTATGCCATGACAAAATATGGCAGCTTTGTTAATTCTTTAACTCAAAACTTTGAACGTTCAGATCCAGTTAAAGATATTTATAAAGAAGATTTTGAATTTAATAAGAATATATTGATTGAATTATTGACTAAAAAAGCTATTTAGGTTAAAATATATATATAATTAGTTAATATTAAATACTATGGAGAAAAAAACTGATGTTACAGTAGCATACTGTGTCAAATGCAGAGACAAAAGAGAGATGGATAATCCCAAAGAAGTTACCATGAAAGGTAAGGGTGGGACTAAACGTCGCGCCATGACTGGTACTTGTCCAAAATGCGGAACCAAGATGTTCCGAATCATGGGCAAAGCATAATAATTGATATAAACAACATATTGTTTTCTTACATCCCTTTAGGGGAAAGTATTTTGGTATTTTTATGGAGAATAAAATAAAAAATATAACTTCAAAAGTAACTAATATAGTTGAAAAACGACAATGGCCCAAAGCTACAGCTGGTAGAAAAATGATTTCTCAAATTCCTTTAATTATGCCTGAGCAAACCATAGGTGAAGCCCAGGCTATCCTTTTTGAAAAACAAAAGGAAATTGAAACAATTAATTACTTTTATGTTATTGACGCTAATAATAAATTTATTGGTGTTTTTTCAATTAAAGAACTTTTTTGCCAGCCAAATGAGAAAAAAGTTAAAGAATTTATGATTAAAACTGATTTAGTCAAGGTTGGACCTGAAACAGACCAGGAAAGAGTGGCTTATTTAGCTTTACACCGTAATTTAAAATCTATTCCTGTTGTTGATGAAGATAATATCTTGCTTGGCATTGTTCCTAGTGATTATATTTTAAATATTTTAGAAAAGGAAATTAGTGAAGATTTGCTTTATTTGGCTGGTGTTTATGAACCAATATCTCGTCTTGAATGGAAAGATCAGTTAGCCCTTCCTTTTTCTATAGCAATTAAACATCGTTTGCCTTGGTTGTTAATTGGTTTGATTGGTGGTTTATTAGTGGCTCGAATTATTGGTTTTTTTGAAGCATCATTACAACAGAATTTGGTTTTAGCAATGTTTATCCCGGTAATTGTTTATATGAGTAATGCCACTGGTAGTCAAACCCAGGCTATCTTTCTAAGGGATTTGGCCACTCATACAAAAATACCTTTTAGAAAATATTTTTTTAAACAGTTATTAACTTGTTTTTTCTTGGCCCTATCTTGTAGTCTTTTGCTTTTCTTAATTGTCGCTATTGGTTGGACTACATTTCATTTAGCTTTTGTTCTAGGTTTATCTATGTTAATTACTATTGTCAGTGCCTCATTTTTTGCTTTGATTATTCCATATAGCTTAAGCAAATTTAAAGTAGATCCTGCTTTTGGCAGTGGCCCATTTACAACTATTATTCAGGATATTTTAAGTATTATTATTTATTTTGGTATTGCTAATTGGCTGCTTTAATCAATTAAACAATTAAACAACTTAACAATTTAACAAGAAAATTATCATATTCACCTTTATGGTTTATTTTATTTTGTTTAGTTGCTAAATTGCTATTTTGCTAAATTGAATTGGCATGAATAACAAAGAAATAGCTAAAATTCTTTATCAAACAGCTGATATTTTACAAATTAAAGATGCTAATGTTTTTCGAATTAATGCTTATCGTCGAGCCGCCCAAACAATTGAAGACTTGGCTGAAGACATTAATTTAATTACTGAAAGAGGAAATTTGGAAAAAATTCCCGGGATTGGAAAAGGGATTGCTCATTATATCCAAGATTTATTAGAAACAGGGACCTGTCATGGCTTTGAAGAATTAAAAAAACAAGTTCCTTTAACTGTTTTAGATTTATTAAATATTGAGGGTTTAGGACCAAAAAAAGTTAAAATTCTTTTTCAGAAATTTGATATCAACTCTCTTTATAAATTACAAAAATTACTTAAATCACATAAACTTTTAGAAGTAGAAGGTTGGGGAGAAAAAACTGAAAAAAATCTTTTAAAATCAATTTATTTTTACAAACGTTATAACCAACGTTTTTTGTTAGGTGAAATTTATCCCTTAGCTCAAGAAATCTTAGAAGAATTAAAACAATCTGGATTAGTTAACCGAGCTGAGGTTAGTGGTTCAATTCGGCGCTGGAGAGAAACAGTTGGTGATTTAGACATTTTAGCTACATCAAAAAAACCAGAAAAAGCCATTGAATTTTTCACTAAACTTAAACAAGTAAAAAGAATTTTGGCTAAAGGGTCGACCAAGGCTCAGGTGATTTTAGAGAAGGGGATAGGGGCTGATTTGCGCGTGGTTAAGCCAAAAAGCTTTGGAGCCGCTGTCAATTATTTTACTGGTTCTAAGGCTCATAATATTCGAATTAGACGTTTAGGCATGCAAAAAAATCTCAGAATTAATGAATATGGGATTTTTAAAAAATCAGGAAAAAAATTAATTAGAATTGGTGGGACTTTAGAAAAAGATATTTTTAAAGCAGTTAATTTGCCATTAATTGCTCCTGAATTAAGAGAAGATCAGGGAGAAATAGAAGCAGGACAGAGTAAAAAACTGCCTCGTTTAATTTCTTTAAAAGATATTCGTGGTGATTGCCATATACATACTAATTGGTCTGACGGGTATAAAAGTATTTTAAAAATGGCCCAAGCCGCTAAAGAGATAGGATATGAATATATTGCCATTACTGATCATGCCACTCCAATCAGAGTGGCCAATGGGTTAAGACCCAAAAGAATGACTGGGTATATTAAAGCGATCAAAAATGCTGATAAAAAAATAAAGGGAATAAAAATTTTAGCCGGCATAGAGGTTGATATTAAAAAAGACGGAACGTTGTTTTTACCAGATGAAATCTTAAAAAAATTAGATATTGTTGTAGCGGGAAATCATAGCGCCTTGCACATGCCTAAAAATGAAATGACCCAAAGAATTATAAAAGCAATGGAAAATCCTTATGTTCATATTATAGCTCATCCCACTAATCGTTTAATCAATAAAAGAGAACCTTCAAAAATAAATTTTAATCAGATTATAAAAAAGGCTAGGGAAACGAAAACCATTTTAGAAATAAATGCTTTTTACCGCCGTCTTGATCTTAATTCTAATCAAGCTCGTTTAGCTAAACAAAGCGGAGTAAAAATGATTATTTCAACAGATGCCCATCATAATGATTATCTTGATGTTATGAAATTTGGTGTGGCTCAAGCTCGAAGAGGCTGGTTGGAGAAAAAAGACGTGGTTAATACACTTCCTTTAAAAAGTTTTTTAAAAACGTTAAAAAATAATCAATGAATGAAAAAATAAACCATCATTTTGAAAATAAAAAATATTCTCCTGAAGATATTAAATTTTTTAATAATTTAGTAGAGAAATATCATATAAAACAAACGTCTGAATATTTGATTATTAGCCAGGTGGATAAAGAAATATACATTCATAAATGGCGCAAAATACTCATTAATGGAGAATGGGTTAAAATAGAAGATCATTTAAAAAAAATATTATCTAATAAAGATGAACACGAAACATAAAAAATTAAGTATTGGAGTCATCTTTGGAGGAAAATCAGCAGAACACGAGGTTTCTCTTCAATCAGCTAAAAATGTTATTGGGGCTATTGATAAAAATAAATATGAAGTTGTTTTAATTGGTATTGATAAAAAGGGTAGATGGTATTTAAATGAGGGCTCAAAGTTTTTCTTACACACAAATAGCCCTAAATTAATAAAACTAGACAAAGCAAATAAAGAGGTTGCCTTAGTCCCAACAAAACAGGGGACTGGACAGCTGGTTAATATTTCATCTCATGGGTCTGGTGGACGTATTACAAAACGTATTGATGTAATTTTCCCAGTACTTCACGGTCCATTCGGCGAAGACGGCACTATTCAAGGTCTATTGAAGTTAGCAAATATTCCTTTTGTTGGCGCTGGTGTTTTGGGTTCGGCTATTGGTATGGATAAAGATGTAATGAAGCGGTTATTTAAAAATGCTGGTATTCCTATACCTAAGTTCCTAATTTTTAATCAAATCTCTCGGGATAAAATTAACTTCAAAAAAGTAATAGATTATCTAGGCCGACCATTTTTTGTTAAACCAGCTAATCTTGGTTCCTCAGTAGGGATTAATAAGGTTGGGAATGAAAAACAATTTAAAAATGCCATAAAAGAAGCTTTCAAGTATGACAATAAAATTCTAATCGAAGAATATATTAAAGGACGGGAGATAGAATGTTCAGTTTTGGGAAACAATAACCCCATTGCTTCAGTGCCTGGAGAAATTATACTTCATAGTGAGTTTTATTCTTATAAGGCTAAGTATATTGATGAGAATGGCGCCGTTTTAAAAATCCCTGCTAAGCTGCCAGCTGAAGTTGTTAAAAAAGTTAAACATTTAGCTATAAAAGCTTTTAAAACACTTTGTTGTCAGGGTATGGCTCGGGTAGATTTTTTCCTAAGAAACAACAATGAGGTAGTAGTGAATGAAATCAACACAATTCCAGGTTTTACTAAAATTAGTATGTATCCTAAACTTTGGGAAGCAAGTGGAATATCCTATACTGAATTGATAGATAGGTTGATTCAACTTGCCTTAGAAAGATTTGAGCAAGAAAAAAAATTAAAAACATCATTATAGTTCACCCCGTTAGAAGTTTTCATAAAATTTTTAATTAATATCCCTGATAAAAGCCATGTCAATACTAGACTTCTAACGGGGTTCATTTATTTTGGTCTATGTCCAGTAAATATCGAAAAACTTTTAAAAGTCCTAGTTTAAATCGTCGTATTCAAGTAACTCGTAACAAGCAGTCTAGATTTTATTTTGCTAAAAAACGACTCTTTAGGCTAAAAATTTATTTATCTATTATTTTAATTCTTTTGATTTCTGGTTTAATTGTTTATTTTTTATTTTTCTCCAATTATTCTGAAATAAAAGATATAAAAATAAGTAAAATAATTGATTATCAATTAATTTCTGAACAAGAGTTAACTGAAATAATTAATCCTTTGATAAGCAAAAGGGGACTATTGTTTTCTCAAAAAAACATTCTTATTTTTAAAACAGCTGCTTTAAGAGAAATAATGACTAATGACTCAAGAATTAATGTTTTTGATATTGAAAAAGACTGGCCTAGCACATTAATCATTAAAATAGCTGAATCAAAACCAGTAGCTTTATTAGTCAGCTTTGCTAATAATAAAAATTGTTATTTAAACGCTAAAGGGCAAGTAATATATATCTCCCATAATGATGAATATTTTGCGACGTTTATCCAGCGTCGCAAGAATATTCCTTTTGCGACGCTTAATGAAGCTAAAAATGAAATTTTACCTATTTTTTACGATAAAACAGAGGTTAATTTAACTGATTTGGCCTATGTCGAGCTCTTAAAAAACGTTCTAAGCCTTATAAATTGCGATATTTTAAGCCAAAATGAGATTAAGACTGATTTGGTTAATATATTAGAAAAAGGTGGTGTTTTTGAGGTGGAGATCATTACTCAAGAGAAATGGCGTATTTTAATCAATTCAGAGGCTGACTTTGCTCAACAAATAAATAATTTAAGTTTCATTCTTAAACAAGAGATACAAGATAGAAATAATCTTGAATATATTGATTTAAAATTCGGAGAAAGAATATTTTACAAACTAAAAGAAAGTTAGATTTAAGCAAAAGAGAGGCCTTAAAAGACTTCTCTTGTTTTTTACATACAAGCGACGTAAAAGAGATAATAAACGACTCATATTGTATAAATTTTCACACTCTCCTCTTTTTAAGGAATAACAATATCTTCAAATTGAACACCTTTATCAGGTTGAACTGGGCTTTTTATCTGATCAATTAAATAAACTTGTTTTTCTCTATTGCTGATTTCGTGCCAAATGGTTGTATATTCTCTCATAAATATAGCGCCCATACCAAATACAGCTATCATTGCTCCAATTAAAAATATAAAGGAAATAGTAGGATTAATGTCTTTTTCCCACCACTTTTCTGGTTTTTCAATACGATAGTCTTTAGATGAAAATTTATCTGACATAGATAATTTTTTAATATAGCCAACTAATTTATTTCTATTTATTCTTCTTTACTTCCTTTTGCAGCAAAAGCGCCAGCTAAAAGCAGGATAATACCAATTACACCTATGCCGGCTGACAAGTAGAGCTCTTTTAAAATCAGGGCGTGTGGTGAATAAGCAAATTCTTCAAAGGGTTCTTGAGGAATAGTAAAATAGTTGTAAATTCCTAGACTGGCAATAACAATACCAATAATAATTAATAAAGCGCCGAGCCAGATTACCAGATTAATTGAGTCTTTGTTCCCCCTTCTCTAATATAGAGTTTAAATGCTTTCATATAATTCAATTTAACAATTTAACTATATAGCAATTTAACATTATAACATTTTTCTAGAAATAAATCAAGAATTGATAGGTATGTTACTTGTTAAGTTGCTTAATTATTTGGTTGATATATTTTAAAGTAAATAGTCCTTAGGATTAATAGGGATACCATCTAATCTTACTTCAAAATGTAAATGTGGTCCAGTGGAAAATCTGCCCGCCCCTGTTGTTCCTGGTAATCCGCCAGTTCGGCCAATAATAAGAATTATTCATTATAACACATTTTTTATAAAACAAAATATGCTATTATATTTTTTTAACGAGGTTTTTCATTTTTTGATCAATCTCATCGTAAAGTTCTAGGCCTACTTTTTCAAAAACACCAAGTAAATCTTTATAGGTACCCCTGCCGCCCAAGAAGTCCCAATATTCCTCGCCGACCATAATTTCTTTTTTTAAATCAAATAAACCTTTTAGTGTCCAACGACTATAGGGATTTGGGTCATAAGGATTATATGGTATAGCTAATTGTGTTAAAACATTAACACTTTTATCTTGACTTAATCTTAACGCAGTCCAACGCAGAAGTTTTCTTTTTAGCTCAACAAATTCTTTTATATTAGGTTTAGCACTTATAATATCAATATAATGTTCCATTCCATTCTTCTCTCGCACAAATACATCTACTGTTGAATCTGGATCTTTGTTGAGCAGTTGTTTTTCTACCACAGAACTCTTTATTAAACTATTTTCTTTATATTTAACAGCGGTTAGTTTACCTTGTCTTAGATCGAAATGAACTTTTTCAATAACTTTTAATGTCTTGGATGAAATTGACCCTATGAGAGTATAGTGATGTTCTGACTCTTTATGATAATGCTTCGCAATTAAAACACTTACTTGTTCAAAAATAGACATTCCAAAAGTTGTATTCATAGAATGAATAAAAGAGAACATGGCATACCTATTTCTGCCAAGTAAACGATAATGAAAAGGTTTTGCTTCTGTTTCAGGAGCATAATTGCTGAGCTTACCACGTATTACTAAAATTAGATACGTTCCAATTTCTTTTTGTTGTTGCTTTGATAAAGCCATAATTTATTTTTTAATAAAATAATAAATACTTTCACTAAATTTTGCATTATCTCGCTCTGTTCTCATAAGAACAGGTCTATGATAAATTTTTTCAATTTTATATCCACAGGCAGCGGCGACTCCCGGATATAAATTATCCCTATCGTTCACTACAACGAAAATTTTTGCTTTCGGTTTTAAAAATTTATTCATGTTTTTAAATACAGCAATTATATCCTTTTGGTATTGTTCTTTTGCTTCTCTACTTCTACCTTTTGAGGCAGGACCAATTTCTTTATGCGCGTTATTGCCAAGTCCAAAAAGTTCATAAGCATATTTATGCTGATCATGATAATCAATTAAACCAACATAAGGAGGAGAAGTAAAAATGCCATCAAATTTACCACCTTTATAACCTTCCACCTTGCTAAAATCTACCTCCCTTGAATCTCCTTGGATTACTTTCATAGTTGCGTTAGTTCGTAGTTTATTAAATTCTTTTATTCTTCTAATAGTATCCCAACTATAACGACTGATAAACTTCATTGCCTCATTAACTGGGCAACATGTACGACGGTGCTTTATGCAATAATATTTTTCTCTGATTGGTTTTTGGGGACGCGCTAAATCATAATGAGTAACTAAACGGGCACTACGAGTAGCTCTACTTAAAATAATCTTGAGTATATCTTGATTCTGATAGTTCTTTATCTGCCTTCCATAGAATAAAATTTCTTGTAGCGCCCTATCAGAAAACCAAGTATTAAAATACTCGCTACTCGTTTTATATTTTTTAAATGTATCTTTTAAATGAATTATCCCCTTCTGCCCCTGCAATAACCATTTACTAAATTTTTCTGTTTTAAAAAGGATCTCTTGTATTTCTTTCTCCAATAATTGAGTTTCATATTTTTTTGTTTTAACTTCAGTAATCAAACAGTTAAAATGTGATACTTCCACGCCCGCTGAATGAACACCTAAAAGATTTGCTTCTATAAGAGTTGTTCCTGATCCCATAAAAGGATCAAGAATCGAATCCCCTTTTTTAAAATAGTTCTTTAAAAAAATCTCTACAAGCTGGGGGATAAATTTACCCAAATAAGGATGTAAACGATGGACGTGCTTTGTTCTCTCGTATTCCCTGATATTAATGAAAGATAAATTAATACCATTTAAGGATTCTTTTATGGCATTCATGGGCTTTTTTTTAACTTGTGATACAACTGCTGTATTTTGCATAGTATTTGTTTTTTTATTTTATAACAGATAATCTTTAGGGTTAATAGGGATACCATCTAATCTTACTTCAAAATGTAAATGTGGTCCAGTGGAAAATCTGCCCGCCCCTGTTGTTCCTGGCAACCCTCCTGTTCGGCCAATAATACTACCTCTTTTAACATATTCGTCTTCATCAACAAAAATTTCACTAACATGTCCATAAACAGTAGAAAAAGATTCATTATGAATAATCATAATATAACTATAGCCTAGACCACCATGCTTTGCTCTGGCTACATAGCCAGAAGCAGGCGCCCTTATAGCTGTTCCCTGTGGGGCTCTTAAATCAATACCTGAATGCTCGCCAATCCAATCGCGATAAGGATAGTCTGGTGCATGAAATTCACATGTAATTCCTTCTAATGGGACTGGCCAAGAAAAGATAATAATCCCCTCTTTTTCCATTAACTCAGCTTTTTCTTCTTTCTCTTGGGCTATTTTTCTTCTAACATCGCTTTCTAATTGAACTATTTCATTTTCAATTTCTTGTTTTTCCTTAATCACTTCTGCTAAAAGAGCTTGAAATTTCCATTCTGCCCCTTGGGTTTCTTGTAAAATAGTTTGCCTGGCTTGTTGTTCTGAAGCTAATTTTGCTTTTTTGTCTTTAAGTTCTGATTCTAAATCAATTAATTCTTTGAGCTGTAAACGTAAATCTTTTTCTTGTATTTCCAAACCTTCTTTAATTAAATCAATTCTTTGCAAAGAATGAGCTAATTCTGACTGAACAGTGTCTAAATAACGCAAATGGCTTAAAATATTTGAAATAGAATCATTAAGAAGAATTATTTCTAAATGATTTTTTTGATCATATTGATTAATAATTTGTAAAAATACTTTTAAATCCTCTTTTAATTCTTCAATTTCTTGTTTTTTTTCTAAAACTCTTAATTGAATATTTTTAATAGAAAGATTAGTATTAGCAATTTCTTTTTCTTTTTCTTGAATTTCTGATTCTCTTTCTAAAACTTGATTATTTAAAAGATATATTTGATTTTTTAAAGTAACTGCTTCTTCTCTTTTGATTTCTATTTTCTCTCGATATACTTGTTTTTGTTCTTCTAATTCTTTTATATCTTGTTGCTGTGCTTCAATCTGTTTTTGCATGTCTTCAATTTCTTTTGAATAATCAATA